>JAIXSF010000101.1 GCA_027484835.1 Rhizobiaceae bacterium
AATGATACTGGCGTCTTCGAGGGCGGCGAGATCTCGATGTATTACGACCCGATGATCGCCAAGCTCTGCACCTGGGCGCCCGACCGTCTGACCGCGATTGACGCGATGAGCGAAGCGCTCGACAGCTTCGAGGTAGAAGGCATTGGCCACAACCTGCCCTTCCTCTCCGCCGTCATGAACCAGGACCGCTTCCGCTCCGGCAAGGTCACCACTGCCTACATCGCCGAGGAGTTCAAAGATGGCTTCACCGGTGTGACCCCGGATGCCGCCTCGGCCGAAAAGCTCGCTGCGGTCGCCGCTGTGATCAATCATCGCCTGCAGGCGCGTGCCATCCAGATCTCCGGAACCATCGGCAACCATACCCGCAAACTCGGCAAGGACTGGGTCGCCAATCTCGCCGGAAGCGACCACGCGCTGGCGATCACCGAGGGCACCGGCAACACCCGCGTCGCATTCGAAGCCGGCAACGAGCTGGTGATCGCCACCGACTGGCAGCCGGATCAGACACTCGCCCATGCCGACATCAGCGGCGAGACGCTCGCCGTCAAGGTTGACCTCAAGGGCCCCGCCATCCGGCTGCGCTGGCGCGGCATGGATGTCACCGCCCGCGTCCGCTCGCCACGTGTCGCGGCACTCGCCAAGCTGATGCCGGAAAAGCTGCCGCCGGATACCTCCAAGATGCTGCTCTGCCCCATGCCGGGTGTCATCACCGGGGTCGCGGTGAAGGAAGGCGAGACTGTGGAAGCCGGCCAGGCGCTGGCGACCGTCGAGGCGATGAAGATGGAAAACATCCTGAAGGCCGAACGGCGGGGCACCGTGAAGAAGATCGTCGTGAAGCCGGGCCAGAGCCTGGCGGTTGATGAACTGATCATGGAGTTCGAGGGGTAGCGTTTTCCTTTGAAGGGAAAGCCCCTCATCCGCCTGCCGGCACCTTCTCCCCGTGAACGGGGAGAAGGCCGAGGTGGTGCCACTTGTGCCTCCCTCTCCCCGCTCGCGGGGAGAGGGCAGGGTGAGGGGCAAACAGGAAGACTAGTCGTCGGCCCGCAGTACAAGCGGAGCAGGGAGAAGACCGGATGACCAAGAAAACCATCGCCGACTGGCAGGCGCTTGCCGAGAAGGAACTGAAGCGTCCGGCTGACAGCCTCGTCTGGGAGACGCCCGAAGGCATTCCGGTGAAGCCGCTCTATACTGCAAACGATATCGCCGGCATCGACCATCTCGACAGCCTGCCGGGTTTCGCACCCTTCACCCGTGGCCCGCGCGCCACCATGTATGCCGGGCGGCCCTGGACGATCCGGCAATATGCCGGTTTCTCGACAGCGGAGGAGAGCAATGCCTTCTACCGCAAGGCACTTCTTGCCGGCCAGCAGGGCGTCTCGGTCGCCTTCGACCTTGCCACCCATCGCGGCTACGACTCGGACCACCCCCGCGTCGAGGGTGATGTGGGCAAGGCGGGCGTCGCAATCGACAGCGTCGAGGACATGAAGATCCTGTTCGACGGCATCCCGCTCGAAGCCATCTCCGTCTCGATGACCATGAACGGTGCCGTTATCCCGATCCTCGCCAATTTCATCGTCACTGGAGAGGAACAGGGTGTTTCGCGCGACAAGCTTTCCGGGACCATCCAGAACGACATCCTCAAGGAGTTCATGGTCCGCAACACCTATATCTACCCGCCGGAACCCTCGATGCGGATCATCGCCGATATCATCGAATTCACGGCGAAGGAGATGCCGAAGTTCAACTCCATCTCGATCTCCGGCTATCACATGCAGGAGGCAGGCGCGACGCTGGTGCAGGAGCTTGCCTTCACGCTGGCTGACGGGCGCGAGTATGTGCGGGCCGCCATCGCCAAGGGCCTTGATGTCGACGCGTTCGCCGGCCGCCTGTCCTTCTTTTTTTCTTTTTGCATGAACTTCTTCATGGAGGCCGCGAAGCTGCGCGCGGCCCGCCTGCTCTGGACCCGCATCATGCAGGAATTCGAGCCGAAGAAGGCGTCGTCGCTGATGCTGCGCACCCATTGCCAGACCTCGGGCGTGTCTCTGGCCGAACAGGATCCCTATAACAACATCGTCCGCACCGCCTTTGAGGCCATGTCCGCCGTGCTCGGCGGCACCCAGTCGCTGCACACAAACTCGTTTGACGAGGCGATTGCGCTGCCGACGGAATTCTCCGCCCGCATTGCCCGCAACACGCAGCTGATCCTGCAGCACGAGACGGGCGTGACCAAGGTCGTCGATCCCCTCGCCGGCTCCTACTATGTCGAGAGCCTGACCAATGACATGGCGGACAAGGCGTGGGCGCTGATCGAGGAGATCGAGCGGCTGGGCGGCATGACCAAGGCCGTCGATGACGGCCTGCCGAAGCGCCTGATCGAGGAGGCCGCGACCCGTCGCCAGGCGGCTGTCGACCGTGCCGAGGAGGTGATCGTTGGTGTTAACAAATACCGCCTCGAAAACGAAGAACCGATCGACATTCTGCAGATCGATAATTCGGCCGTTCGCCTCTCCCAGATCAAGCGCATCGAGCAGACGCGTCGCCAGCGGGACCCGAAGCGGGTCAGCGAAACGCTGGCACGCCTGACCGAGGTCGCCGAAACCGGCGAAGGCAACATCCTCGAAGCAGCCGTGGACGCGGCCCGCGCTCGCGCCACCGTCGGCGAGATCTCGGATGCCATGCGCGCGGTCTTCGGCGATCACGTCGCCGTCCCCGAAGTCGTGCATGACATCTATGGCAAGGCTTACGAGGGCGATCCGGAAATGGAGACGCTGTCGACACGCCTTGAGGATTACGGCAAGGCGGCTTCCAAGCCGCGTATCCTGATCGCCAAACTCGGCCAGGATGGCCATGATCGCGGCGCCAAGGTGATCGCATCCGCCTTCGGCGATATCGGTTTCGATGTCGTGGCCGGGCCCCTCTTCCAGACGCCGCAGGAAGCAGCCGATCTTGCCGTCGCGAACAAGGTACAGGTCGTCGGCATGTCCTCGCTTGCCGCCGGCCACAAGACGCTCGCTCCGCAGCTCGTCGAGGCACTGAAGGCCAAGGGCGCAAACGACGTGATTGTCGTCGTCGGTGGCGTCATTCCGCGCCAGGATTACGACTTCCTGCTGGAGAGCGGCGTCGCCGCCGTCTTCGGCCCCGGCACCAATGTCATGGATGCCGCGCGCTCCGTGCTTGACCTGTTGGAGGGGCGCCTGCGAAACAGTTGAGACGCAGGCAGCGCTCGGGGAGGAGCATGGAGACCTACGATTACATCGTCATCGGTGCCGGCACTGCCGGCTGCCTGCTGGCCAATCGGCTCTCCGCCGATCCCGCGCGCCGCGTACTGCTGCTCGAAGCCGGCGGCAGCGACAACTATCACTGGATCCATATCCCGGTCGGCTATCTCTACTGCATCAACAACCCGCGCACAGACTGGTGCTTCAAGACCGAGGCCGAGCCGGGCCTGAATGGCCGAGCGATCGGCTATCCCCGCGGCAAGGTGCTGGGCGGCTGCTCGTCGATCAACGGCATGATCTATATGCGCGGCCAGGCCCGCGACTACGACCAGTGGCGACAGATGGGCTGTGAAGGCTGGGGCTGGGATGACGTCCTGCCGCTCTTCAGACAGACCGAAGACTTCCACCGGGGGGCCGACGACAAACACGGCGCCGGTGGCGAATGGCGGGTGGAAAAAGCCAGGCTTCGCTGGGACGTGCTGGAAGCCTTTCGCGAGGCGGCCAAGCAGGCCGGCATTCCCGAGATCGACGACTTCAACCGTGGTGACAACGAAGGCTCCGGCTTCTTCGAGGTCAACCAGCGCTCCGGCATTCGCTGGAACACGGCGAAGGCTTTTCTCAAACCCATCCGGCACCGCAAGAACCTCACGATCCTGACCCACGCCCATGTAAAGCGGCTGACCATCGAGGGCGACCGCGTCACTGGCGCCGAGGTGCATCACGACGGCGCGCTGAAACGCTTCGCCGCCCGCCGCGAAGTCGTTCTCTCAGCAGGTGCCATCGGCTCGCCGCAGATCCTCGAACTTTCGGGCATCGGTCGCGGTGACGTCTTGCAAAATGCCGGCATCGAGACCCTGCGCGAAGTCCCGGCTGTCGGAGAAAACCTGCAGGACCATCTGCAGCTGCGCCTCGTCTTCAAGGTGACGGGCGTTCCGACGCTCAACGAACGTGCCTCCAGCCTCTACGGCAAGGCGATGATCGGGCTGGAATATGCGCTACGCCGCTCTGGCCCGATGTCGATGGCCCCGAGCCAGCTCGGCATCTTCACCCGCTCCGGCCCGGACAGGGAAACCGCCGACCTAGAATATCATGTGCAGCCGGTGTCACTCGACAAGTTCGGCGATCCCGTACACCCCTTCCCGGCGATGACGGCGAGTGTCTGCAATCTGCGTCCCGAAAGCCGGGGTTCTGTGCACATCGCCGGACCGGACTTCGCCGCCCAGCCAAAGATCGCGCCGAACTATCTCTCGACACCGGGCGATCGCGACGTTGCCGTCCGCTCGATCCGCCTCACCCGCAAAATCGCCGAGCAACCGGCCTTTGCGCGCTATCACCCGGAGGAATATCGCCCCGGACCTGATCTCGAAAGCGATGCGGAGCTGGAACAGGCTGCCGGCGATATCGGCACGACGATCTTCCACCCCGTCGGCACCTGCCGCATGGGGCCCGATCCGGACTGTGTCGTCGATCCACGTTTGCGGCTACGGGCCTTGAAGGGCCTGCGCATTGCCGATGCCTCTGTCATGCCGACCATCACCTCGGGGAACACCAATTCCCCGACCCTGATGATAGCTGAAAAAGCGGCCGCGATGATCCTGGAGGATCACCGCTGACCGTTGATATCAGCTGCGGTCGTCGGCATTCGCCCCGAGCAGTTTCGGCAGGTCGCCAAAGCGGGCGACGAGGCCGAAGACGGTAGCCGCCACAGCCACGAACAGGATCGTCACCGAGGCCATGACCGGCGTGTAGCCGTAGCGCAGCGCGTTGAAGATCTTGATCGGCAGCGTCTCCATCACGAAGCCGACCGTCATATAGGCGACGATGTATTCGTTGAGCGAGAGCACGAAGGCAAAGGCATAGCCGGAGACGAGATAGGGCGCGATTAGCGGCAGCACGACGGTGCGGAAGATTGTCCGATCATCGGCGCCCATGGTGGCGGCTGCCTCGACAAGCGAGCGATCGATCGCCGAGAAACCGAGCGACAACGTCACCAGCGGCAGCGTCACGAAGAAGATCGCGTGGCTGATGACTGCGGTCCAGGGCTGACCATAGAAACCGGTCGCGGCCCAGAAGGTCAAAAGCCCAAGTGCCGTGATGACCGGCGGCAGCGTGAAGGGCGCGATGCCGAGCAGCTGGAAGACCTGCGCCCAGGGCGCAAGACGCCGCCAGAGAAACCAGGCGAGCGGCAGTGCGATGGCGACCGCAAGAGCAGCCGCGCAGAGAGCCAGGATGACCGAGGCGACCAGGGCCGCGCGCCAGCCTGGATCGGTGAAGATCGCGCTGTACCAGGCGAGCGAAAAGCCCTGCGGCGGGAAGTTCAGGCTCTGCTTGGCATTCACAGAGACGCCCGCGACGACGACGATGGGTGCGGCGAGGAAGATGCCGATGAGCGTGAAGTAGAGACGGGTCAGAGCCTTGTTCATGCCGCCTCTCCCTTGCGACCAATCAGCAGCGTCAGCGCCACCATGCCGAGCGTGACCAGCACGAGGAACACGGCCATGGCTGCGGCGAACGGCATGTTGGACTGGTAGATCGCCTGGTCAGTGATCAGCACGGACAGTGTCCAATGCGAGGGGCGACCGAGGATCTGCGGCAGCAGATAGGAGCCGAGCGCAAAGATGAAGACCATGATCAGCGTCGCAATCAGCGTGTTGCGCAACGCCGGCACGACGACCGTGAAGAAGGCCTTGAGCGGCGAAGCCCCGAGCGTGCGAGCGGCTTCCGTCAGCGTCGGATCGAGCCTGACCAGAGCGGGATAGAGCACGAGCACGGTATAGGGCAGCGCCTGATAGGTCATGCCCGTCAGCACCGCGCCGAAATTCGGCATCAATGCCACGGGGCTCTCCATTAAGCCGATCATCACAAGCAGATTGGTGATGCCGGCGGTGCGCGAAAACAGCGTCGACCAGGCAAAGCCGATGATGACTTCCGAGAGCGACAGAATGGAGAGGAGCGCCACAAGCCACAGCACCTGTGCTTTGCGCGACATGCGGGCGAGCAGGTAGGTGAAGGGCAGCGCCAGCGTCACGCAGACGACGGCGACAGCGATCGCGAGCATCAGCGAGAAGCTGAGCACGCCACCGAAGAAGAAGCTGAGGAAGCGCGCGTAATTGTCGAAAACGAAATCCGGCGAATAGAAGCCGGTTGGGTCCCGTTTGAAGAAGGAGACGGCGATCATCGTCGCAAACGGCACGACGAAGAACAGGATCAGCATGCCTGCTGGAAAGGCGAGCGGCGCATAGTCGAGCGCGGTTTTCGGCGGTTCGCGTCTCATGCCGACAGCACCACGGCGGTATCAGGGTCGATGACGATGCCGACATCCTGGCCGACGCTCACGACCGGCCGCTCGCGCGGGGTCGAGACGGCGACGACTTCGGTGCCGGATACATCCAGGAAGGTCTCGATCGTGCCGCCGAGATCGCGGATGAAGGTGACCTTGCCGGTGATGCGGCCTTCACCGGGAGCCGCGAGCTTTACGTCTTCAGGGCGCACCGAAAGGCTGGCCTGCGTTGACCCCGAGGGAGCTATAATGCCGGCGACGCTGTGGCCGAGCACCAGCGCCGTTCCGCTCTGCGCGCTCAGCGGCAGGAGATTGGTCGAGCCGATGAAATCGGCGACGAAGCGATCGGCCGGCTTGCGATAGATCTCGATCGGGCTCGCCGCCTGGCGGATCTTGCCGCCATTCATGACAACCACGGTATCAGCCATGGTCATCGCCTCGCGCTGGTCATGGGTCACGACGATCGTGGTAATGCCGAGTTGCTGCTGCAGCTTGCGCAATTCCACCTGCATGGCCTCGCGCAGCTTCGCATCGAGCGCCGACAGCGGCTCGTCAAGCAGGAAGAGTTTGGGCGAGATGGCAAGCGCCCGGGCAATCGCCACGCGCTGCCGCTGGCCGCCGGAAAGCTTGTGCACCGGACGGTCGGCATAACCGGTGAGGTGGATCATCGCGAGCAGCTCGTTGACGCGCTTCACCTGTTCCTCGCGACCGATGCCACGGATGCGCAAGGGATAGGCGATGTTCTCGCCAACGGTCAGATGCGGGAAGAGCGCCAACGACTGGAAGACCATGCCGAGATCCCGCTTATGCGTCGGCACCTGCGTAATGTCCTTGCCATCAAGCACGATCGCACCTTCGGTCGGGCTGTCGAGACCGGCGATCATCCGAAGCAACGTGGTCTTGCCGCAGCCGGACGGGCCGAGCAGGCAGACAAAGGTGCCATGCGGCACGGAAAGCTCGACATTGTCGACGGCCGTGAACGGACCGAACTGCTTGGTGATGGAATTGAGGGTGAGGCCGGACATCACGTCTCCGAAATCAAATGGTGTAGGCTCAAAGCCCTTTGGCGCGGCAATAGCATCTCACGCCCGAATTGTCTTGCACACGGCATGCGGTCGAATACTGCGCGATATGCGTCTGAGACTGGAGGCTGGGGTATTTGCCCCTCACCCTACCCTCTCCCCGCAAGCGGGGAGAGGAGAACTAGGCGCAGAGCGAATCGCTCATCTCCTTCTCCCCGCCCGCGGGGAGAAGGTGCCGGCAGGCGGATGAGGGGCAACAGCAGCCCTCTGATCAACCGACGATCAGCTCGGTCCACTTCTGGTTCAGCCAGTCCGACTTGGTCTGGTAGAGGTCATAACGCGGCGTGATCGGCTCGATATTGGAGGAAACCGAGGCGAATTCGGCATCCGTCAGGTCGAGCAGTTCGCGCTTGACTGTCGGGGCGGTGCCGACCTTGCGCGACAGGGTTGCCTGGATCGAGGGCTGGCACATGTAGTCGATGAAGACATGGGCTTCCTCGGTCTTGGCCGAAGCGCGCGACAGGGCCCAGCAACCCGAGTCCTGAATGCCGCCTTCCTTCGGGAAGGTCGAGCGAACCGGCTGGCCATCGGCAGCGGCAAGGCCCGTAACGTCGTGGTAATACTGACCCATCGGGATTTCGCCCGACTTCAGCGACTGCTCGAACTGCGCTTCGTCACGATACCAGAGGCGCACATTCGGCTTCACTTCCGCGAGCTTCTCCAGCGCCTTCAGGATACCCTCTTCGGTATCGAGTGCGTTGGTGCCCCCCATATAGGTCTTGGCGGTCACTTCCAGCAGGAAGGAGTTGGAGACGAGCGCCAGCAGGCCGAGCTTGTCGGCATTCGCCGGATCCCACAACGCTTCCCAAGAGGTCGGAGCGTCCTTGTAGACATCGGTGTTGGTGACGAGCGTGATGTACCAGGCAACAGCACCGACGCCGGCGACGCGGCCATCCGGATACTTGTTGACGAAGCGGTCGATCAGGCCGGAGGCGTTCTTGATCTTCGCCATATCGATCGGCGCCCAGAGTTCGGTCGCCTGGCCCTTGAGCATCGCCACCTGTGACATCATCGAAAGATCGGCCGGAGCCTGGCCGGCCTTGGCGGCCTGTTCCAGCTGCACGAGCCAGGCTTCACCGGTCGGCTCGGCGATGGACTCGACAGCAATCCCGGTCGCCTTGGTGAATTCCGGGAAGATGTTCTTGTCGAACGAATCCTTGAAGTAACCGCCATAGACGCCGATCTTGATCGACTTGTCCTGGGCGCGCAGGATCGACGGCATGGCAAG
>JAIXSF010000349.1 GCA_027484835.1 Rhizobiaceae bacterium
CGGTGAAGTTGCTCAAGGAGCATCATCTGCTCGACGACACCGATGTCGTGATCTTCGACGTTCTCGGCGACGTGGTTTGCGGTGGCTTTGCCTCGCCTCTGCAGCATGCCGAACGCGCGGTCATCGTTGCCGCCAACGACTTCGATTCCATCTTCGCGATGAACCGCATCGTTGCAGCCATCAAGGCGAAGTCGAAGAATTACGACGTGCGTCTCGGCGGCGTGATCGCCAACCGCTCACGCGAAACCGACCAGATCGACCGCTACAATGCGGCAATCGGGCTGACGCGCCTCGCTCATGTACCCGACAGTGACCATGTGCGCCTCAGCCGCCTGAAGAAGAGCACCCTGTTCGAGATGGGCGATAGCCCAGAGATCCTCGGCATCCAGAAGGAATACATGCAGCTCGCCGAGCGTCTGTGGGCAGGCACTCCTGCGCTCGAGGCCGAACCGATGAAGGACCGGGAAATCTTCGAATTTCTCGGCTTCGAGTGAGGTTGCGATGAGCCAGACCGATTACATCAGACGCACGGGAGAGATCGAACACTACTTCGATCGCACCGCGCTTGATGCCTGGAAACGCCTGACCGGCGACCAGCCGGTGAGTGGCATCCGTGCGACGGTCCGCAAAGGTCGCGAAGAGATGCGCGGCACGCTTGCCTCCTGGCTTCCGGCGGATCTCACCGGCTGGCGGATTCTCGATGCAGGCTGCGGCTCCGGCGTCCTATCCTTCGAACTTATTGCACGCGGCGCAGACGTCGTCGGCATCGATCTTTCTGCGCAGATGATCGCCCATGCCCGCCAGCGGGCACATGACCTCGAAGCGTCCCATGGCCGCTTCAAGGGTTCGGTCACCTTCCACAGCGGCGACATGCTCGATCCGCGCCACGGTCGCTTTGATGCGGTCGTCGCGATGGACGTGCTGATCCATTACCGCCCGGCAGACGCCGTGCGCGTTCTTCACACTCTGGCCGAGCGCACTTCACGGCAGATGATCTTCACGCTGGCGCCTGGATCGCGCCTGTTGAGGGCCATGCTGGCTGCGGGCAAGGTTTTCCCGCGCGGCAATCGCGCACCGGCGATCTATCCGGTCGATCCGTCACGGCTGGTCGCCGAAATGCTGCATCACTCCGAGTTTTCGCACTGGCAGGCGGGCCGCAGTCACAAGGTCGGCGTCGGTTTCTACACATCGCAGGCGATGGAGGTGATCCAGTCATGACGATCGCTGCCGCCAACCGGAAGATGATCGCGTTCTGGCAGAAGCTCGGGACGCGCTTCATGCCGTTCGCGGATGCAGCGACCGCCGAGATGCCGCTGTCGAGGTTGCTGCGGCTGTCGCTGTTCCAGGTCTCGGCCGGCTGCGTGCTCGTTCTCCTGACCGGAACCCTGAACCGCGTGCTAATCGTCGAACTCGGCGTTTCCATTGCGCTCGTATCGGCTGTGGTCGCCATTCCGGTGCTGGCTGCGCCACTCCGGCTACTGTTCGGTTTCCGCTCGGATACCTATAAGTCCGTGCTCGGCTGGCGGCGCGTGCCCTATGTCTGGCTCGGCAGCCTGTTACAATTCGGCGGCCTTGCCATCATGCCTTTCGCCCTGCTTCTGCTGCAGTCGCAGACGGTCGGGCCGGAATGGGCCGGGGCTGCGGGCGTCAGCCTTGCCTTCATCCTCACCGGTTTCGGCATGCACATGTCGCAGACCGCCGGCCTTGCACTTGCCAGTGATCTGGTGCCCGAAGAGAAACGCCCGCGGGTCGTTGCGCTCCTCTACTTCATGCTGCTGACGGGCATGATCGGCGCTTCGAGCTTCTACAGCATTTTCCTCGTCGATTTCTCTCCGAAGCTCTTGATCCAGGTCATCCAGGGCACGGCTCTGCTGACCATCGTCATCAATGTCATCGCGATCTGGAAACAGGAGCCGCGCGACGTCCGCCGCACTGCCGTCGACCGTGATCTTGCGAGCTTCTTCGATGCGCTTGACGATTACCGCAGCGCCCCCGGCGTGATGCGGCTGCTGCTGGCCGTTGCCATCGGTTCTGCCGCCTTTTCGATGCAGGACATCCTGCTTGAGCCCTACGGCGGCGAAATCCTGGGCCTGTCCGTCGGCGAGACCACCCGCCTGACCGGGATCTGGGCTTTCGGGACCATGGTCGGTTTTGCCTGGGCCGCCCGCAGCCTGCAGCACGGTGCCCAGATGTACCGGGTTGCGGCCCGAGGCTTGCTGATCGGCCTCGGTGCCTTCTCGGCCGTCATCTTTGCTTCGCCGCTCGGCTTCAATGCGCTTTTCCATCTCGGTGCCTTCGGCATCGGTCTCGGCGGCGGGCTGTTTGCTGTCGGCACCATGCTGGCGGCCATGAGCATCTCCGAGCGCTCCGACAGTGGTCTGGTGGTAGGCGCCTGGGGTGCGGTTCAGGCAACCGCTATCGGCGCCAGCATGCTGGCGGGTGGGGTCATCAAGAACACCATAAATGCCCTGGCGCTCAACGGTTCGCTGGGAGACGCCATGATGACTCCGGCTGCGGGGTATCTCGTGGTCTACAGCTTTGAAATCATTCTCCTCTTCCTTTGCCTGGCGGTTCTCGGTCCGCTCACCGGCCGGCGCTACCAGAGGGACTATCTGCAAGACATGCGTTTTGGATTGGCGGAGCTGCCCGGCTGATGGCCGGCGGATACGCTTTACACTGGAGGGTCTGATATGACCGGGTCGCTGGTTGGAAATATTGATGTTGCACAAGTGGTGCTCTACGCGTTCTGGCTCTTTTTCGCGGGGCTGATCTGGTATCTGCGCCAGGAAGATCGCCGCGAAGGCTATCCGCTCGAAGAGGATGTATCGGGGCGCTACAACAAGAGCCCCTGGCTCTTCGTTCCGCCGAAGAAGACCTTCCTCCTGCCGCACGGTCAGGGGATCAAGCAGGTTCCGGACTTCAAGCGGGACGAGCGGACCTTCTCCAGCCGTCGCATCGCCCCGGCGCCCGGTTATCCGATCGAGCCGGTCGGCAATCCGCTGCTCGCGGGCATCGGCCCCGGGTCTTGGGCCGAACGTTCCGACAAGCCTGACGTAACCGCCCATGGTGATGCCCGCATCGTGCCGATGCGTGTTGCAGATGGCTTCGGTCTTGCCGAAGGCGCTGCGGATCCGCGCGGCCTGGCTGTCCTTGGATGCGATCGCCAGGTAGCCGGTACGGTCAAGGATATCTGGGTCGACCGCGCCGAACATCTGATCCGCTACTACGAAGTGGAACTCGGCGTGGGTGGCCGCACCGTCCTGCTGCCAAACAACTTCGTCGTGTTCGGCACGGGCCGTGGCAATGTCCGTCATCTCTATGTGCATGCCGTCACCGCAGCGCAGTTCGCCGATGTGCCGGCAACTGCACGTCCTGAACTCGTGACCCTGCTCGAAGAAGACAAGATCGCCGCCTATTTCGGCGCCGGCCTTCTTTATGCGGATCGCTTCCGTCAGGAGCCACTGCTGTGAACCAGTTCGTCATCAGGGAACACGAAATCGAACCACTGCCGGGTCTTCCCGGCGTGCCACCGGCTGGCGAAGTTGTCCTGTGGCAGGGACAACCCTCGTCGGCCCTCGTCGCCCGCCATCTTCTCAAGGTCCGCTGGATCGTTGGCTATTTTCTGATCCTCGCCAGCTGGGCGGTGATCGCCGGGATGAATGACGGTCAGCCTGCGGGCGGCATCCTGTTTTCGGTTGCCGTGCTTACGGCGCTTGCGGGCGTGCTCGTCGGCATGATCGAACTCTTTGCCTGGGCTGTCGAAAAGCCCACGCTCTACTCCATCACCACGGAGCGCATCGTCATGCGCTTTGGCGTCGCGATCTCGATGACGCTCAATCTGCCCTTCCGCCAG
>JAIXSF010000348.1 GCA_027484835.1 Rhizobiaceae bacterium
CACACCAGCCTCAACCTCGGCCAACTCGAAAGAGCCTGTGGGCACGATGGCAATGCCTCGCTTCGACCGGTCGTCGATCACAGGCAGAACGGTCCAATCCTGATTGCGCGTCGGAATGCCCCCCGGCAACAGCACAAGACGCAGTCCAATCCCGTCGGCAGCGCTGATAGCATCTGCAAAGCCAAAGCCGACATGCGCGAAGCGTTCCCCGATCAGCACACGGTTATAGATACCGCGTCTTTGTTCGGCAGTACCGGATGAGCGGATCAGTTCCAGAGCGACAAAATGCGAAAGCGCTCCGCGTGCAGCACTCTCGGATCGCCGCGCAATGGCCGTCACCAGATCCGCGATCAGATCATTCGGCAAGTCCGCGCCGCCAAAATCGCTCGGCACGGAGATCGCAAGCAGCCCCTTCTTCGCCGCGACATCCAACAGGTCCACGTCGCCGCCCAGGGCGAAGATCTCCTGGATGACACTCCGAGCCTGATCATCGGATACCAACTGCTGCGGGACGGACCGAAGCTTGTCGTTCAATTGAGTGATGGAACCCATTGCCTCAGCTCTCCTGCCAGCGCCGATCCGAAAATCATCTCAACCTGCGCGGGACACGCCGCGCACCCCCGCTCAGGCTCTCGGCCAATCAGTCGAGGCTGTGGTAGCCACCGTCGACATAGGCCAATGACACGCCATCCCCGGAACGAACGGCAAGCACGCGCCCGATGATCAGCACATGGCTGTGCCGTTCAATCGCCTCTTCCACCTCGCAATCGATGGCAGAAACCGCATCCGCAAGGATTGGCGCGCCAGATACGAGTTGGATCCATTCGGCGCCATTGTACCTCTCGACACCCTTCAGTCCACCCACCCCAGCAAACTGGTTGGCCAGCTGCTGGTGGCGCTGACCAACAATGTTCACCGCAAAGGTTCCGTGCTTCTGCAGAACCGGCCAGGTCGACGATGTCTTGTTGAGGGACACCAGCATACGCGGCGGGTGGACCGACAACGCAGTGGCCGAGGTCACCGTGGCTCCCGTCCGCTCGAGCTCGCTTCCCGTCGTGATGATCGAGACACCTCCTGCCAACTGGCGAAGTGCGCCCTTGAGCGCCTGCGGATCGACTTCGGCGACCGGGTCTGTGGCGGGCTCGGCCCTAAGGTTCAGCAGATGTGCAGTCTGAATGGTCATCGTCGCACTTTCGATGGCTGGAAATGGGATGGTGTTTGAAAAATCAGCTTGCGGATGCGGTTTTCACATTGCCGCCATGGCCGCCGCCGCCGAAGACCTGGTGCTCGCCGAAGGAAGACCGCAGCTGGCCATGCGGACCGGGCAAACCGATCTCCGGGAAAAGAAGTTCCGAAACCCGATAAGCTTCTTCAAGATGCGGATAGCCAGATGCGATGACGGTATCGATGCCGAGCTCTTGATACTCCCGCAGCCGCGCAGCCACCGTTTTCGGCGAACCGACAAGGGCCGTGCCGGCGCCCGAACGAACCAGACCAATGCCGGCCCAGAGGTTGGGCGACACCTCGAGCTTGTCGCGCCTGCCCTGGTGTAGAGCCACCATACGCGCCTGCCCGACGGAATCGGAGCTCTTTGCAAACACTTCCTGCGCAGCCGCGATGGTTTCGTCCGAAAGCTTGGAAATCAGACGGTCGGCCGCCGCCCAGGCCTCCTCATCGGTCTCGCGCACGATGAAGTGGAGGCGAATGCCAAAGGTGACCTTCTTGCCGCGCGCGGCGGCCGCCTTGCGCACCTTGGCGATCTTTTCAGCCACCTGTGCCGGCGGCTCGCCCCAGGTCAGATACTTGTCTGTGATGCCGCCGGAAAATTCGATCGCGGCATCGGACGAACCACCGAAGTAAATCGGCGGCCCTGGAACCTGTACGGGCGGAAGACCGAGCTTCGCGCCGATCGCCTTGATGTAACGACCGTCGAGATCGGCCTTTCCGGTCGAGATCAACGAGTTGAACACCTGGAAGAACTCGTCCGCATGATCATAGCGTTCGTCATGCGGCAGGAAGATGCCGTCACCGGCAAGCTCCTGCGCACTGCCGCCAACCACGATGTTGAGCAGCAGTCGGCCGTTCGACACGCGGTCCAGCGTGGACGTCAAACGAGCATAATAAGCCGGAGAAGCGGTACCCGGGCGGATCGCTACGAGGAACTTCAGTCGCTCCGTATGCGCGGCCAGATCAGCAGCCAGGATGAAGGATTCTTCGCACGCGACGCCCGTGGGGATCAGCACGCCGGAATAGCCGAGGCGGTCAACCGCCTTCGCGATTTCGCGGAAGTAGGCGGGATCGGCCGGACGGCTCAGATCATCAGACCCAAGATAGGCGCCATCGCCAGAGGATGGGATGAACCAGAGAAAGTCGAGGGGCGTTTCAGAAGTCATCGTTTCATTCCTGTACCAGACGGCTCAACCGTCACCGGAGCTCGATATTATGAAAGTCTATAGGATTTATAAGGAATAAAATTCCAACTATGTGCCGGTGACGAAAACATCAGTTCATCACATTTCGATCACGATGCCTTCGACAGACTCGCGGCAGGAGCAATCCGGGCAGCGACGAGCGCCGCAATCCGGTCGGCCACGAAGACAGCATGTTCCGTCACCTGCGGCAGGCCCATGAGTTCACCAAAGGTCCCTCGTGCGAGCGGCCCTGCAATCAGCAGGTCCGGCAGGGATTCATCCTTGGCCGACAGTGCATGCGATTCTTGATCGACGGCAATGCCAAGCCCGGTCGGACAGGCTTTCAGCAGACCCTCTGCCTTCAGTGCCCGCAGAAAGTCCTGGCTCTCCAGGATCCCCCCATGCGCCGGCCCCGTGGTCACGACAATCGAATCGACGGCGACGGTTTGCACCTCACGCTGGAAGCGTTTGCGAAGTCCGACCTCGTAGCCTGTCTCTGTCTTGTGCGCAGACACGATGGAGGCCGCCAACACCCGGAGCCGGCCCTCCGCCGTTGCTTGATCGACGACATCTTCCACCTGTGGAGCGATGCGGAAACGATGGACGTCCCAAAAAGGCCTGACGTGGCGGGCAATGCGCGCCCTTTCCCTTACAGGAAGGCCCTGCCAGATCGCCTGTCCCTGCGCGCGAACGGCGTCAAGAACGCTATGCCACGTCAAACCTTGCGCCTCCGCTTCGCGGACCAGACGCCTGACCTGATGCAAAAGGCCGCTGGCGGTTGCGGCGCGATCGGTCAGCAAGTCTCCATAAGCGGCCTGGCCTGCCGGGCCATGCCCTCTTGAGCGCAAGCCTCTCCGCGAAATGGCTGTGATGGGTCCGCGATGGCCGTTGAGCGCCAGCGACGCGATCACGTCGGCCGAGGTAAGGCCATTGCCGACGATCAGAACACTGTCATCTTGCGCAATTGGCGTGAGGGCATGATCGGAGGTGACGTCGGCGACGAACTTGGGGTCGGATGCAAAAGCGCGAAGGTTTGCCGGCACTGCAGGCGCAGGATGGCTAACGGCAATGATCAGGAGATCCACATGGAGCTTGGCCCCATCGGCCCCCAGCAAGCGATAGCCGTCAGCGGTCTTATCAACCGAACGGATCTTCGTTTGCCAATGCTCGAGCCGCCCGTTGGCGATGAAGGGTCTCACTCTTGCTACGACATAATCGCCGAAGGCGGACCGCTGCGGATAGGGCAATCCGTCTCGCCCCACCAACAGGGGGTCGGCGTCTTGGAGCCCAGCCTGTTCCGCATATCCAACAAAATCCTCGGAGACTTCCGGAAGCAGGGTCATCTTGCCTGCAGGAACGTTGATCCGGTGCGCGGGATCCTGCGTGCCATAGGCAAGGCCGCGTCCGATCTCGTCCCGCGGCTCGACAATCAGCAAGCGTGCATCGTGCGGCAGGCGTCGACCATCCAGCAAATGAACTGCGACAGCCGCCCCCGTGAAGCCTCCGCCGATGATCGCAACGACGGGCCGGCCGCGAAGCTCTTTCGCTTGTACGCTCATGAAATACGCTCTTCAGCTCGGGCAGCGGCCTCAGAGACCGAAAACAACAATGGCAATGAATAGGAAGGAGGCACCTGCCGCGATGCGACCGGCCCAGATGTTGAGTTCCCCACGCCGAACGACCGAACGGCGAGAAACCGGGGAATGACGGTTCAGATTGCCAACGAAAGCCATGGGATCACCTCACAGGACAGGAAAGTAACCGAAACCCCAGTAGACCTTGTCTGCGGTCTCTTTCCGCAAACGGTCTTCTTCTTCTTCATCGGACAACGCCGTATCAGAGGAATGGTTTCGTGCTTCGACATCGGCAAATGCCTCGTCTCTGCGGCGACGAAATGCTTCGAACAAGTCAAACGAAAACAGATTGAAACCTACTGGCATGTCGCGTTCCTCCCTCATCGTCAGGACACCCAGAGTTTCCCCCTCAAAGCCAATACAGTCAATGTATTCTACAAAATTACTATTCTATTTTTCCGTTAACCAGAGCAAATCGGTTCGCCCTATGACGGCTTTTGTGGAAGCGCAGACATCCGATGCAAAACCTTGCCACGGTCCCGCCTGTCACGCTTGAAGATAGGGCCCAACGATGCCCAAGCCTTTGGAAGAAACAATTGCGACCTGGGCACCACAGCGCGTTGCATCGACGCAAGAACGCCAACTGGAACCGCCGGGGTCCAGCACGCAGCAGCCGTGATGGCGACGAGACATCGATGGCAGGCTTGGCGAAACCTGACCGCCAATAACGCAGAAAGCCCGCATCGCGGAGCGATACGGGCTTTCGTTCGGGAGGACGAGGATCAGCGCGGCTTGTAGATCTGGTCGAAGATACCGCCGTCGCCGAAGTGCTCGGGCTGCGCCTTCTTCCAACCGCCGAACAGCGGATCATCGATCGACACAAGCTTGATGTCCGGCAGCTGCTTCAACAGGTCGGGCTTCACGAGGTCACGCTTGGCAGGACGGTAGAAGTGCTTCGCCGCCAGGTTCTGGCCTTCCTCGGAATAGAGATAGGCGAGATAGGCTTCGGCCTGCTTGCGCGAGCCCTTGGTATCGACATTTGCGTCGACAACCGTGACCGGCGGTTCAGCCAGGATCGAGATCGGCGGAACGACGATGTCGAAGCTGTCGGCACCGAATTCCTGACCGGCCAGATAGGCTTCGTTTTCCCAGGCGAGCAGCACGTCGCCGATCTGGCGCTGAGCAAAGGTCGTCAGCGAGCCGCGAGCACCGGTGTCAAGAACGGGAGCACGCTTGTAGAGCTCGGCGATGTAGCCCTTGACCTTCTCCTGGTCGCCACCGAATTCCTCGTTGGCCCAGGCCCAGGCGGCCAGATAGTTCCAGCGTGCACCGCCGGACGTCTTCGGGTTCGGCGTGACGATTTGAACGTCGCCCTTCACCAGATCACCCCAGTTCTGGATACCCTTCGGATTGCCCTTGCGCACCAGGAAGACGATCGTCGACGTGTACGGAGAAGAGTTGTTCTCCAGACGGCCGCGCCAGTCGTCCTTGATCTTGCCGGTTTCCTTGACGATGGCGTTGATGTCGCCTTCGAGTGCCAGCGTCACGACGTCGGCATCGAGACCATCGATGACAGCGCGGGCCTGCTTGCCGGAACCACCATGGGACTGCTGCACCGTGACATCTTCACCGGTCTCAGCCTTCCAGTGCTTCGCGAAAGCGTCGTTGAATTCCTTGTAGAACTCGCGCGTCGGGTCATAAGACACGTTGAGCAGGGTCGTCTGAGCAAAGGTCGAGGTTGCGCCCGAGAGAGCGATGCCGATGCTGAGTGCAGCCACCAGGCTTTTGGAGATGAGAGACATCCGTTTCCTCCGTTGTTGGATGCAGAAAGCCTATCGATTAAGTAGACTGGGTCAATTGCCCTCAAGCAAAACGAAAAACTCATTTCCTTTGGGCAACCTTCTTGGCAAAGCCTTCAGTTGGTCGACCTCGCGACAGGCAACTTCGCCTAAGAGAAGCTTCGTCTAAGAAATGGCGTTTCGCCCGTTGGGGCTATTTTGATGCCGTGCGGGCATCATTTTCCATTCAAGAATCGATCAACACTTTGGGAGACTTCCTCTGTAGCGACCGCTCGAGGAGCTCTCCAAGGTGCCTTTTGAGCGACGAAAAGCCGGCTGCATTCCGATCCCGCCGGCGGGGCAAATCGACGTCGACGATGTCCAGGATGCGCCCGGGCCATGGCTGCATGACGACGATCCGGTCGGCCAGCATGACCGCTTCCTCGATGTCGTGAGTGACGAGCAGCATGGTCGTCCCATTCTCCAGCCAGAGGTCGGAGAGATGGTCCTGCAGGTCGCTGCGGGTCATGGCGTCGAGTGCCGAGAACGGCTCGTCGAGAAGCAGCACGGCGGGGTGGGTGACGAGCGCACGGGCAAGCGCCACGCGCTGCGCCTGGCCGCCGGAAAGCTCGCGGATCCAGCGCTGGCCGTAGCCGGCAAGCCCGATGCGGGAGAGTGCGGCATCGACCTGCGTTACGCGGTCCTGCCGGTCCAGGTGGCGAAGGCCGAAACCGATATTGTCGGCCACCGTCAGCCAGGGAAAGAGGCGCGGTTCCTGGAACACGATGTTGACGCGCTCGTCCGGCTCCACCAGCGCGCGCGTCCCCAGGCGGATGTCGCCGGCCGAGGGCGTCTCGAGCCCGGCGACCAGTCTCAGCAAGGTGCTCTTGCCGCAACCGGATCCACCGATGATCGCCACCACCTCGCCTTCCCGGACCTTCAGGTTGAAGTCTTCGAGCGCATGCGCACCATTCGGATAGACCTTCTTCAGGTGGTTCAGCTCCAGCATCTCAGGTCTCCCGGGCATGATTGTCCTGCCAGCGCACGAAGGGTGCGGAGACGAGCAGGAGGCAGGTGTCGGTAAACTTGCCCACGACGGCAAAGGTGAGGATCGCCGCAAGGATCTGGTCCGGCTTGCCCAGCTGCTGGCCGTCAACCAGCAGGTAGCCAAGGCCTTGCGAGGCCCCCATGAACTCCGCGGCAACGACGAACATCCAGCCCAGCCCGAGCCCGGCCCGCAAGGCGAGCACATAGCCCGGCAGAATAGAGGGCAAAAGAATGCGCCGGACGAGTTCCGTTCCCGACAGGCGGAAGACACGACCGACCTCGACGATCTTGCGATCAACGCCCTGAACTGCGCCATAAACACCGAGATAGACGGGGAAGAAGACGCCGACCGCAATCAAGGCAATCTTCGAGGCTTCGAAGATGCCGAACCACAGGATGAAAAGCGGGACCCAGGCAATCGAGGGAATGGCCCGCAACGCCTGCAGCGTCGGATCGAGCAGCCGGCGCAGAAAGCCGGAATACCCCGTAAGCGCCCCGAAAACTGTGCCCGCCGCAGCGCCGGCGAAGAAGCCGACCAGGACGCGCCAGAGGGTGATGCCGACATGTCCGGCAAGTTCGCCGGCGACGGCGAGTTCATAGACCGTCTCGAAGATGCGGGACGGCGCCGGCATCAGGCGACCTTCGATCAACCCGAGCCGGATGAGCGCTTCCCAGATCACCAGCAAAGCGAGCGGGAAGAGGAAGCCGACTGCCGAACGCTCGAAAATCGAGAGGCGGACGGGCCGCCTCTCGATCTTCTGCTGTTCGGGCTGCCGCGCTGCGGTTTCGAGCACTGCCATCAGCCTTCTCCAGTTGACATATGTTACTGGCCGACGGCCGCGCCAAAGGACGGGTCGATCAGTTCGCCGACGACAGCCTTGACGTCGACCTCAGGCTTCAGCACGCCTGCCTGCTGCAGGGCAAGGCCGGCAGCTTCGATGGTGGCACGCTGGTCGTCACCGATCTTGGAGTGGCTGAGATCGGTACGTTCGAGCTGACGCGCGATGACGGTATCCGGCAGCTTGGTGACTTCGACGAGGGCCGCCTTCAGGACATCGGGTTCGGCAATGGCCTTCTTGCGTGCAGCTTCGTAGGCGGCGATGACGCGCGAGACGATCTCGGGATGCTCCTTGGCGAATTCCTCGCGGACATTCAGGATGCCCCAGCTGTTGTTTTCAGGCTTGCGATGGAAGAGCACGTCGCCGTTTTCCACTTCCGCCGATGCCATGATCGGGTCGAGACCGGCCCAGGCATCGACGTCGCCACGCTGAAGCGCGAGCTTGCCATCGGCATGCTGCAGAAGAACGAGCGTCACGTCCTTTTCGGAAAGGCCAACTTCGGCCAGGGCACGTACGAGGAAGATATGCGGATCCGTGCCACGGGTGACGGCGATCGACTTGCCCTTGAGGTCTTGGACCTTGGCAATCCCGGTGTCCTTGCGGGTGACGAGCGCGGTCCATTCCGGACGGGAGTAGACATAGACCGACTTGATGGGGTTGCCGTTGACCTTGCCGATCAGGGCGGCAGCACCGGCCGTCGAGCCGAAATCAAGCGAGGAAGCATTCAGGAATTCGAGCGCCTTGTTGGACCCGGCCGACTGCACCCAGGTGACCTTAATCCCGTCCTTCTCAAATTCCTTTTCAAGAATCTGGTCGTTCTTCAGAATGAGGCTGACCGGATTGTAGGTGGCCCAGTCAATCCGGATTTCCGACAATTCGGCAGCGAGCGCCTGGCCAAGAGTGGCCACGGACATGGCCGCACCCAGAGCAATACCAATCAGCGACTTCATGTAATCCCTCCATCAGGTTGATGAAAGTCAATCTATAAAGTCGATGAATTTTATGAAGAGGCAGCGTTCTAATTTTGGAGCAAGGCTTGGAATAAACATGCTGGCATCAAGCCGTTTCACCCCGCCAACCTGTAGGCGGGATGCAGACGCGCGCGCCGGCATCCCGCAACGCCAACCTCAGGCGGTTGGCTGACGCGTCTTGCGCAGGTAAGGAAGCACGGTCTCGAAGGAGCCGAAACGGGTAATCGCATCCTCGTTGGAAACGGCGGCAGTGATGATGACGTCCTCGCCCTGCTTCCAGTTGGCCGGCGTTGCAACCTGGTGCTTGGCCGTGAGCTGGATCGAATCGATGGTCCTGAGGATTTCATCGAAGTTGCGGCCGGTGGTCATCGGATAGGTGAGGATCAGCTTGATCTTCTTGTCCGGGCCGATGACATAGACAGAGCGCACGGTGGCGTTGTCGGCCGGAGTGCGGCCCTCGGACGAGCTACCGGCATCATCCGGCAGCATGTCGTAGAGCTTGGCGACCTTCAGGTCCTTGTCGCCGATCAGCGGGTAGCCGACGTCGAAGCCGGTCGCGACCTTGATGTCCTGCTTCCACTTGGAATGGCTCTCGACCGGATCAACCGAGATGCCGATCACCTTGACGTTGCGCTTGCGGAACTCCTCGTCGAGCCCGGCCATGGCGCCGAGTTCCGTCGTGCAGACGGGAGTGAAGTTCTTCGGATGCGAGAACAGCACTGCCCAGCTGTCGCCGATCCAGTCGTGAAACTGGATGGAGCCCTGGGTGGTCTCGGCGGTGAAGTCGGGCGCTATTTGATTGATGCGCAAGGTCATTGAAAATCCTCCTTATGGATGGGCCATAGTGAAACGCAAAACGACAGGTGCCGGAAGCGCAGTCGTGTCAATTTGGCGGCGACCCGTGGGCCGGTTTGCCAAGGATGCGTCGCGATTGAGTTGAATTTGCCAAGGAAGGCAAATGCGACGGGCAATGAGCCCGCCCACTCCAATAAGATATGCCCCTTGGTTCCGGAAAACGATGACGATCGGTCAGAAACGGCGAGTTGCCGGGAATAACGCCAAACCAGCCCCCCATGCGAGCGGCCATGTTACGTCGATCGAATGGCGTCAGCCTGCTGGGGTGTTAGCGGTCTGGTACGCTCGCCCCGCAGCATCAGGAACAGCTTGGCGGTCTCTTCCAGCTCCTCCATCGCATATTGAGCCTCCTTCAGCGTCTTACCCGCAACGACGGGCCCGTGATTGGCAAGCAGCACCGCATGGCTTTGCCCGGCTTTCTCGCGGACTGCCTCGGCGAGCGCGACGTCCCCGGGCGGAAAGTAGGGAGCAAGCGGCAAGCGCCCTACCCGCATCACATAGTAAGCAGTCAGCGGTGGCAAAACGTCATCGGGATCAAGACCGTCGAGGATACTGACCGCGACCGCATGGGTCGAATGCAGATGCACGACCGCGCCCGAGCTTTCCCGCGCGCAGTACATGCACTGATGCAGGAAGGCTTCCTTGGTCGGCTTGTCACCGCCGACATGCACCCCCTCCGCCGTAAACTTCGACAGCCTGGCTGGATCAAGCAAGCCCATCGACGCATTGGTCGGCGTCATCAGCATCTCGCCGGTCGAGAGCCGCGCGCTGATATTGCCGGTCGAGCCGAAAGTGAAGCAGCGATCGAAAAGGGATTTGCCAACCTCGACGATCTCGTCGCGCAGGCGGGTTTCCTCGGAAAGAATAGCGGTCATGGCAGGAGGTCCCAGGCCTTGAGGAAGAAATCGGGTGCACCGAAATTGCCGGACTTGAGCGCAAGCGCCATCGTCTCCGTCTGTCCGAGCGTCAGCGTCCAGGGCACACCGGGATCGATCTCGGGTCCTATGAAGAGCGCGTCGGGTGCCAGCGCACCGACCACGGCACCCGAGGTCTCACCACCGGCGACGATCAGGCGACGGACGCCAGCGGCCTTAAGGCCGAGCGCGGTCTCGGCCAGGAAATGCTCGACCAGCGATCCGGCCCTCTCACGACCGAGGGCTGCCTGGGCTGCCTTGACCTCTTCGGGTTCGGCACTCGAATAGATCAGTGGAGCTCGTGCCGACTGGGCCAGCGCCCAGGAAAGGGCCTCCTCGACCTGGAAGCGACCGTCTGCAATCGCTATCGGATCGAGCTTGAGTGCCGGAACTCCTGCCTCGATCGCAGTGCGGATCTGGCCACGCGTCGCTTCCGAACACGACCCGGCAAGGATCATCGACCGACCATGCGGCGCGGAAAACGCAAGATCCTGGCCAACAGGGCGAAGCAGACCGGCGCGGCGGAAATTTTCCGGCAGGCCGAGCGCAATTCCGGAGCCACCGGTGATCAACGTCAGACTGGCAGCGGCCTCACCGATCACCCGGAGATCGGCATCGGTCGACGCATCGACGACCAGCGCCTGGTCGCCCTTGCCACGCGCAGCGTCGAAGGCTTGCGCGACGGCCGAAGCCCCCTGCCCGACCGTTTCGCGGGTCACCAGCCCCACCTTCAACTGCGACTGGCCGGCCATCAGGCGAACCAGCGAGCTGTCGGTCATCGGCGTCAGCGGATGGTTGCGCATGGGGCTCTCGGACAGCAATTGGTCACCGACGAAGAGATGGCCCTTGTAGATGGTGCGGCCATTGGCCGGAAAAGCCGGGCAGATGATCGTCAGATCCGTGCCGAGAGCCTGCATCAGGGCTTCGGTGACGGGCCCGATATTGCCGGCGGGACTGGAATCGAAGGTCGAGCAGTATTTGAAGAGAAACTGCGCCGCGCCTGCGGCTTTGAGAAAGGAAAGCGCCTCGAGCGACATCGAGACCGCCTCGGCTGCCGGATTGGTGCGCGACTTCAGCGCAACCACCACCGCGTCGACGCCTGACAAATCAAGGCCGGCCTTGGGAACGCCGATCGTCTGGATGGTCCGCATGCCCTCCCGTGACAGCATCAGCGCAAGGTCGGTGGCTCCGGTCAGGTCGTCGGCAATGGCGCCCAAAAGCATGGCAGTCTCCGGTGAAGTGGCGCCTGGTCAGGCCGTTGCGCCGTCGATGATGGCAAATCCGGTGTCGATGATCTGCGCCTCGCCCGGCCGTTCGGCCTGCGCGAGCAACGCTTCGACGGCCGTCTTGCCGATGTTGAAGCGGTTCGAACGAACGGTGGACAGAGGCTTCGGAAGTGCTTGGCCGATCTCCAACCCGTTGAAGCCGAAAAGGGCGAGACGCTCCGGCACCGGTATCCCGGCACCCAGACAATGCATGAAGCCGCCGACGGCCATGTCGTCATTGGAGAAGACGATTGCATCGGCCGACGCGCCATCGGAGAGAAGGCCGGCCAGCGTATCGCGGCCGGCAATCGTCGAGCTCGGACCGTCATGGCGCTTCTCGACGGCGAGGGAAAGACCGGCCTCGGAGAGCGCTTCGCAAAGGCCGTCATACCGGGCCCGTGCGCGACGGTCCGCCGTCCAGTCATGACCGACATAGCCGATCCGGCTATATCCGCGACGCACCAGATGCTCGGCTGTGGCGCGACCCGCCCGGCGATGTGACAGGCCGACGGCGAGATCGATCGGCCGATCGTCGATATCCATCAGTTCGGCGATCCGGATCCGGCTGTTTTCCAGCATACGGCGTGCAGCATCGGTGTGCTCGAAGCCGGTGGTTATCAGGGCCGTCGGCTGCCAGGCAAGCAACGAGGAGACGAGCTGCTGCTCCTTGCCGAGATCATAGTCGGTAACGCCGATCATCGGCTGATAAGGGGTGTCGGCGAGACCGGCATGAATGCCGCGCAAGACCTCGGGAAAAACGATATTGGACAGCGACGGCAGGATCACGCCGATAATCAGAGAGGCCGAAGAAGCAAGCGAGCCCGCGGCCCGATTGGGCACGTAGCCCAGTGTATCGATCGCATCGAGAACCCGCTTGCGGGTCTCCTCCGCAATCGAACCCTTGTTGCGGATGACCCGCGACACGGTGTTCTCGCTGACATTCGCCAGGCGAGCCACGTGAGTGAGCGTCGGCGTCTCCGGCTGCATCAGTCTCTCCCCCCCACTCGTATCGCCCGAATACTACCATACGACAGCATCGATCCCGCGTCCTAGGACCGTGTCGAAAACTTTATCTCAGCGCTAACATATTTCGCTTGATCCTGGCTAGAGGATGTGCTTAAAAAATTATGTTAGCGCTGAGATTAGCGCTTTCTGGGAGATTACACTTCGGGAGGAGTTCACCGTGAGAACCTTTAACAAGGCCGCGCTTGTCGCGTCGGCCGCGATGCTCTGCGCCTTCAGTTTCACTTCGGCCGTTCGCGCCCAAGACACCCATCGTCCGGAGTGCTTCTCTGCAGCACCCGACAATGCAAAGGTCATCAAGTACGAGAAGCGTGACGGGCCCTACAAGGTTGCCTTCGTCAACGGCTTTGCCGGCAATGACTGGCGTGTGACGGCAATCCAGGGCGCCAAGGCCTGGGCTGCACGTGAAGAAAACAAGGCGAAGCTCGCTGAGTTCACCGTTGTATCGGTGGGCAATGACAGTGCCGCCCAGATCGCTGCGATCGACAACTTCATCGCCGCTGGCTACGACGCGATCACCTTCATCGCCGTCAACCCGACTGCATTTTCGTCCGTCATCAAGCGCGCCGAACAGGCCGGCACCGTGCTCGTGCCCTTCGACAATGTGCTCGATACCGATGCCATCGTGCAGGTGAATGAAAACCAGTTCGAGCTCGGCGCAATGAAGGCTGAGGCCGTCGTGCGCGAGATCGAGAAGGCCAAGGGCAAGGTCGAGGGCACCGTGCTCGAAGTCTCCGGCCTGCCGGGCAACGCGACCGACCGCGACAACCATCTCGGCATGCGCTCAGTCCTCGACAAGCATCCGGGCCTCAAGGTCGTGCAGGTCGTCGGCAACTGGGATGCCGGCACCGTGCAGAAGGTCACCGCCGACGCTATCGCCACCAATGGCAATTTCGACGGCGTGATGGTCCAGGAAGGCACGATCGGCGCACTCAACGCCATGAAGAATGCCGGTCACCCTGTCGTTCCGATCGGCGGCGATGCCGGCAACGGCGCCCGCAAGCTGATCGCCGAAGGCAAGTATCCGGGTCTCACCGCGGCCCAGGCACCTGTGATGTCTGCTGTTGCGCTTGAAGCTGCCGTCTCGTTGCTCGAAGGCAATGCCCTGCCGCAGAAGGTCTACCTGCCGATCCCGAACAAGGACAACGCAGAGCTGAAGGAAGGCACCGACTTCTTCCCGAACCTGCCGGACACCTTCTACACGACGACCGGCTACCCGAACTGCTTCCCGGTCTTTACCCCGGAAGAGCTGCTCGGTCAGACCCCGGACAATACCTGATCCTCCCGGTTGGACGGCGGCGCCTGACACCTCATAGGGCGCCGCCGCCCGACCCATACCAGGATATGCCAGAATGACGACAGCCCCGCTCATCGAGCTTTCGGGGATTTCGAAATCCTACGGACCGATCCAGGCCCTGAAGACCATCGACTTTTCCGCACGACCAGGCTCCGTGCACGCCATCCTCGGCGAAAACGGCGCCGGCAAGTCGACCCTGATGAAACTGCTTTCCGGGGCCATCCAGCCGACGACGGGCGAGATCCGCCTTGAAGGCCGCTCCATCCGGTTTTCAGGAACGCGCCAGGCATCGGCCGCCGGTATCGTCTGTATGTTCCAGGAACTCTCGCTCCTGCCGACCCTATCGGTCGGCGACAACATCACGCTTGCCCGCCCGCAGACGCGGCTAGGCTTCATGCTCGCCAAGGCCTATGAGGAAGCCCGTGCCGCCCTCGATCTGATCGGAGCGGAGAGCATTTCCCTCGACACGCCCGTCGAAGAACTATCGCTGGCCGACCGGCAGCGGGTGGAGATCGCCAAGGCGCTCTATCAGAAGCCGCGTCTCCTCATCCTCGATGAGGCCACCTCCGCGCTTGGGGCTTCCGCCGTCGAAAAGGTCTTCACCGTCATCCGCAAGCTGCGCGACGAAGGTTGCTGCATCCTCTTCATTTCCCATCGTTTCCACGAGGTCGAGGCGCTGGCCGATACGATCTCGGTTTTCCGCGCCGGACAGCATGTCCGCACCTTCCCGGCAGGCACGATCGACAACCAGAACATCGTGTCGCTGATGATCGGCGAAACGATGGATCGGCTCTTCCCGCCGCAACGTCCTCCCGTCCCCTCGACGACTGCACCGCTTCTCACCGTGAAGGACCTCACGCTGTCGGGCGAACTTTTCGATGTCGGCTTCACGGTGCGTCCCGGCGAGATCTATGGCCTCGGTGGTCTCGAAGGCCAGGGCCAGCAGCGCGTTCTCGAAGCGATCTTCGGCACGCTGTCGGGCGTTGGTGGCTCGATCGAGCTTGGAGGCCGGCCATACGAGCGCCGATCCCCGTACCGGTCGAAATCGCCGGAAATCGGCATCGCGCTGGTTCCCGAGGACCGCAAGACCGAGGGCATGATCCAGCCGCTGTCAATATCCGACAACATGCGGCTTGCCGGCATCGGACTTCACGGCGACAGCGAAGCGCTCGACGCCCGCTGCCTTGCCCTGTTGAAACGGCTTGAGCTGACTTATGGTCAACTCTCAGATCCCGTCATGTCGCTGTCGGGCGGCAACCAGCAGAAGGTGCTGCTCGCAAAGTGGCTGGCGCTCGGTCCGCGCTGTCTGCTGCTGCTCGATCCCACCCGCGGTATCGACGTCAAGACCAAGGCCCAGATCTACCGCCTGCTCACCGATCTTGCAGCCCAGGGCATCGCCATCGTCATGCAATCGACGGATTACGAAGAGCTCGTGCATCTCTGCGACCGGGTCGCAGTCTTCTATCGCGGACGGATTGCCCGGGAACTGGGCGGTGAAACGCTGACGCCCGAGAACATCATTTCAGCCGCCATGGGCCTCAACACTGCCCCCACAGCGCCGGAGACCGTGCAATGACCGCGCTCTACATCCGACGCAACCTGCGGGTCATCATTCCGACCGTTGCCTTCGTCGCTCTCTTCGTCCTCTACATCGCCACCCATCCGCGCGGGCTTTCCACCTATGTCCTGACGATCTGGTCCAATCAGTCCGCACTTCTGGTCTTCGCAGCCTTCGCACAGTTCTTCGTCGTCCTGGTCCGCGGCATCGACCTCTCGGTCGGCGCGGTCGTGGCGCTCACCAATGTCACCGCTTCGTATCTCCTGGCCGGCGATGGTGGCTCCCTCGCTTTTGGAATGATCGCCGTTCTTCTTGTCGGCATGGCCTGCGGGCTCTTCACGGGCCTGTTCGTCTGCTTCGGCAATGTACCGCCGATCGTCGCGACCCTGGCCACCGGCGCGATCTATTCCGGGATCGCCCTCTATCTTCGCCCCACGCCCGGCGGCGGGGTGAACTCGGAGCTCTCCGACTCCTTCACCTATGCGATCGGCCCGATCCCGACATCCTTGCTGCTGATCATTGCCACCGTGCTCGTGATCACCGTCGTGCTGCGCAAGACCAGCTTCGGCATGGCGTTGAAGGCGCTCGGCGCGAACGAACATTCGGCACAGCTCACCGGCATCAACACAACAGCGATGCGGATCTCGGCCCATGTATTGGGCGGGCTGATGGCCGGCATGGCCGGGCTCTATGTGTCCATGGTCACGATGACCGGCGATGCGGGCATCGGTCCCAGCTACACTCTGAACTCGATTGCCGCGATCGTGCTCGGCGGTGTTTCGCTCGCCGGCGGCATCGGCAC
>JAIXSF010000099.1 GCA_027484835.1 Rhizobiaceae bacterium
ATGGCCGCGCCTATCTGGCTGCCATGGGTGTGCCCGCCGGTCATGTCGAAGCCGTACATCAGGCCTTCGACACCAAGTTCGTTCTGCCGGTCGACCTTCTGGACAATGGAGCTCTCAGCCCATCGACGGCGGGGCCGCTGGCAGATCTCACCCTGCCGAGCCTCCTCGAAACCCTGAAGCCCGTCTTCGACGACAAGGAGCCTGGCGCCGACAACCGTGGCTTCCAGGCAGCGCTCTTGATCGCGCGCGCCATCGTCGAAGCCGCGATCGCGCAACGGGCCGCCAAGCTCCGCGCGGAATCCATGGTGCTGGAAGCGATCGCAGCGACCGGAGATCGTCGCGTCCTGGAACTGGCGATGGGCATGCCCTTCCGGCCCGCGATCATGAAGGCAGGCGCCGACCATCTGCTTTTCGTCGTTCATCCGCGTGACAAGGACTGGTGCATCACGGGCATCCGCAAGACGGAAGACAGTTTCGAACAGAGGGCGGATCTTCCCGCCGCCTGGGCAGGCCTCAGCAATAGCGATCTCGAGGCGGTGTGTGGCGTCAAGGGAGCGAGCTTCTGCCACAACGGCCGCTTCATTGCCGCCGCCAATTCGCGTGAGGCGATCCTCGCCATGGCGGAGATTGCGGTAGCCGAAGCTCTGTCGAACAGCCGTCAGGCGTAGAGACCTTAAGGGGTTCCTCTCCTTGGCTCAGGCGGCGCTCGCTTCCGTGTCAGCGTCCTGCTCGTCCAGCAGAAGGGTCAGTACGTCGCGCTGCGACATCGGCTTGCCGAAGAGATAGCCCTGGATCAGGGGCGGTGACAGGGGAGACAGGATTTCCATCTCGGCCTCCGTCTCAACGCCTTCCAGAACACATTTCAGACCAAGGTTGCGGCATAGCGTGATGACGCCCGCCACGATCTCACGCGAGGTGGCGCTCGCGGCCACCTTTCGCACGAAACTCTTGTCGATCTTCACCTTGTCCAGCGGCAACTGGTCGATGTACTCGAAGCTCGAATAGCCGGAGCCGAAGTCGTCGAGGGCGATCTTGAAACCGGCTGCGGAGAGGTCCTCCAGCAGGATGCGAGAGTTGGCAATGTCCTTCATCACAGCAGTCTCGGTGATCTCGAACTCGATACGAGACGGTGCGATGCCACGTCGCGCCACTTCGGCGACGAGGGAGAAGATGAAGGCGCGGTCCGCAAGATCCTGTGCCGACAGATTGAAGGACACGGTGATCTCGGACGGCCAGAGTTCGATTGCGTCGAGCGCCTTGGCAAACAGGATGCGGCTGACATTCTGGATGAGCCCTGCCCGTTCTGCCGCGCGGATAAACTTGTCGGGACGGACCGGACCGAGCGTTTGGCTCTGCCATCGGGCCAAGGCCTCGAAGCTGACGACCTTGCCGCGTGCCATGTCCCTTTGCGGCTGGAACAGGAGGTAGAGTTCGTCTTCCAGCTTGGCCTCGCGCAACCCTCTCTCCAGCGAAAGGGTCTCGCGCATTTCGAGATCCTGCACTTCGTCGAAGATGATGGTCTGGCACCGGGCAAACTGCTTGCCGCGATAGAGCGCGAAATCGGCCTTCTCGTAAATCTTTCGCGCGTCATCCGCCATCGACGGGAAGTGCGCAAAGCCGATCGTCCCGCCGATCTGCAGCCGCAGCGGCGGCATGTCATAGGGCCTGCTGATGTCGGCGATCAAGGATTTGCCGAATGTCTCAATCTGCTCGGCCCCTGTCTCACCAACGACGATGATGGCGAATTCGTCACCGCCGATGCGACCGATTTCGATCCCCTGCAACTCACGCCGCTGGAGACGCTCGACGACCTCGCAGAGAACATGATCGCCGACGGCATGGCCATAGAGATCATTGATCGACTTAAAGCCGTCGAGATCGAGGATCCCGATCCAGAATGGCGCCTTGTCGTCGACCAGCGAGTCGATCTTGGAGAAGATCGAACGCCTGTTGGCGATGCCCGTCAGGCTGTCGCGCGCCGCCATCTGGTCGGCAAGCAGTCGGGCGTCAATCTGGCGCAGGATCGCCTTGCGAAGAAGCGTTGCCATGCCGAAGGAGGCGAAGGAGGTTGCTACGCCGATGAAGGCGAACTGGTTGGCGATCTCGGGAGCCGCGTAGCCTGCAAACCAGAACATGGTGCCGATCGTCAGGATCACGCTCGCCAGCGTTGCCCTGAGGGTGACGCCCGTCGTTGAGAATACCACGGCCATCAGCACGAAATAAATGAGCTTCTGTTCCTCGAAGTGAAGGATCATGTAGGCAACGACGTTCGCATACATCAGTGCGTTGGTCGCAAGGCCGACCGCCTCCAGGCGCGGCAGCGGCGTGCGGCCGGCTGGGAGCATTACCCAGCGGAAAAGTGCATAGGCAAAAACCGTTGCGAGGCTGAGGCCCCCGAGGATGAGCAAATGGTTCCCACTCTCGTCACGCCAGTGTCCCCAGGTCACAAAGACATAGTAGGCGGCGCCAGGGAGCAGAAAGCCGCGCACGATCGGGCGATAGGCGTCGGCCATGGCCCGCCGGCGCGTCGTGCTGGTCCAGATCCGATATTGATGAAGGACGGCTTGGCATGAGGTCCTCCAGAACAACAGGACCGACTGCAAGATCCTGGCTCCCACGCCTTCGTGGTCACCCTGCTCTTCGTTTGTCGACGGTTGCCCCATTCACGGTCCCACTGAGCCTCTACGGCCACTGTGGAACATCGATCTTTAGAATAGATGAATGTCGCGATACAAAGTTTGTCCCGCAAACGATCCGAGATAGGCCAACAGAAAAGGCCGGATCACTCCGGCCTTTCAGCGTTAACGTGGTTGGTCAATTCAGACGGCGGCAAGTTCGCTCGGCGTGAATTCATAGTCGGTCGAGCAGAACTCGCAGCTCACGGTGATCTTGCCATCTTCCGTGCTTGCCTCGATCTCCTCGGCGGTAAAGCCCTGCAAGACACCCTTCAGGCGGTCACGCGAGCAGCTGCAGCGATCGTGAACTGCCTGCGGCTCGTAGGCCCGCACGCCGCGCTCATGGAAGAGGCGGAACAGCAGCCGTTCGATCCCGACCTGGGGATCGGTGAGCTCGTCGGCATCGATGGTCTCTACGAGCGCACGGGCTTCGTCCCAGGCGTCGTCGCCATGCAGGTCCGTATCGCGGTCATCGCCGTCTCCGCCATGCAAATCCGGCTGGCGCATGCGTTCGGGTGCTTCCGGCAGGAACTGGGCGATCAGGCCGCCCGCCCGCCAGGTGCGACGTGGCTTGCCCTCCGGATCACGGTCGAAGAGCTCGGCGGCCCCCAGACGCACCCGTGTCGGGATCTGCTCCGACTGACGGAAATAGACGCCGGCAATGTCTTCCAGCGAGGTTCCGTCGAGCGGGACGATGCCCTGGTAGGGCTGCATGAAGGAGCCCTGGTCGATGGTGAAGGCAAGCACGCCTTCGCCGAGCAATTGCTCTGGCGATGCACGACCGGCGGCCACTGCGTCGGCCACAGCCTGCTCGTCGAAACGGGCATAGGCGCGGACATTCTCGGGTGTGCTGAAATCGGCGACCAGCAGATCGACCGGACCGTTCCCCTTGGTCTGGACCGTGAACTTGCCTTCAAACTTCAGGGACGACCCGATCAGCACCGTCAGCACGATGGCTTCGGCGAGAAGCCGTGCGACCGGTGCCGGATAGTTGTGGCGATCAAGGATGGTGTTGATCAACGGGCCGAGCTGCACGGCGCGACCGCGCACGTCGAGGCCCTCGACCTGGAAGGGAACCACGCGATCATCACCGGCGAAACCGAATTCGCCGAGTTCTGTTCTTCTCACAGACATGAATGCACTCCCGGCGCACAAGGCGCCAAACGCTGGGCCCGAGCGGCCTGATCAGAAAGGGCACAGATGGGATCACCTGTGCAAAACGTCAAGTCGACCGCCAGGAGCCCTAGAGCCCGGTCTCAGATTGCGCCCAGGCACCAGGCCAGAATCGACTTCTGAGCATGCAGGCGGTTCTCGGCCTCGTCGAAAACAACCGACTGCGCGCCATCGATGACCTCGTCTGTCACTTCCTCGCCGCGGTGGGCCGGCAGGCAATGCAGGAAGAGCGCCTTGTCATTGGCCTTCTTCATCAGGTCGGCATTGACCTGGAACGGCTGGAAGACGTTGTGGCCGCGCGCCTTGTGCTCCTGGTTCATCGACACCCAGGTATCGGTGATGACGGCGTCTGCGCCATCGACTGCACGGTCGGCGTCGTGGCAAAGCATGATCTCGCCGCCATTGTTGCGAGCCCAATTGAGGATCTTGTCATCCGGCTCCGAGCCGAGCGGCACGGCCATGTTCATGCGGTAGCCGAAGCGGGCAGCACCTTCGACAAGCGAATGCAGGACGTTGTTGCCGTCACCCGTCCAAGCGAGCGTCTTCCCGGCAACGGAGCCGCGATGCTCCTCAATCGTCATGATGTCGGCCATGATCTGGCAGGGATGCGTGAGGTCGGTAAGCGCGTTGATGACCGGGACCGTCGCATGCTCCGCCATTTCCAAGAGACGGGCATGGTCGGTCGTGCGGATCATGATCGCGTCGACATAACGCGACAGGACCTTGGCGGTGTCGCCGATGGTTTCAGCGCGACCGAGCTGCATTTCCGTGCCCGACAGGAACAAGGTCTCGCCGCCGAGCTGGCGCATGCCGACGTCGAAGGAAACACGCGTGCGGGTGGATGGTTTCTCGAAAATCATTGCCAGCATCTTGCCGGCGAGCGGCTTGTCTGCGGTACCGGCCTTGGTTGCCTGCTTGCGTGTCTTCGCGTCCTCGAGGATGCCGCGCAGGTCCCCGGCCGTCATGGCGGAGAGATCGAGAAAATGCTTCGGAGATGCCATGAAAGGGTCCTGTCTTAGGCAGACGCTGCGACTGCGGCCTTGGCGCGGATGTGCTCCGCTGCGTTTTCGATACGGGCGAGACCATCCCGGGCCTCTTCTGCCGTCACCGTCAGCGGCGGCAGGAGACGGATGACGTTGTCGCCTGCGGGAACACCGAGCAGATGCTCGTCGCGCATCGCCATCAGCAATTCGGTGTTGGGGATCTTGGCCTTGATGCCCAGCATCAGGCCTTCGCCACGCACTTCCTCGATGACATCCGGATACCGGTCCTTCAGCGAGGCGAGGCCCTGACGGAAGACGAGAGCTGTGTCGCGCACGTTTTCGAGAAAGCCCTCCACGAGCACGACGTCGAGTACGGCATTGCCGACGGCCATGCCGAGCGGATTGCCGCCATAGGTCGATCCATGCGTGCCGGGCTTCATGCCGTATGCGGCCTCTTCCGTGGCCAGGCAGGCGCCGAGCGGGAAACCGCCACCGATACCCTTGGCAACGGCCATGAGGTCAGGCGTGACGCCGGCCCATTCATGAGCGAAAAGCTTTCCGGTACGACCGACTCCGCACTGGACTTCGTCGAGGATGAGCAGCAGGCCGTGCTCGTCGCAGAGATCACGCAAGGCGCGCAGCATCTCGACCGGGATCGGACGGATACCGCCCTCACCCTGCACCGGCTCGACCAGGATTGCAGCAGTCACATCCGAGATCGTCGCCTTCACGGCGTCGAGATCGCCGAAGGGCACCTGATCGAAGCCCGGCGCCTTGGGGCCGAAGCCCTCCAGATACTTTTCCTGGCCACCGGCAGCGATCGTCGCGATGGTGCGGCCATGGAAGGCGCCTTCCATCGTGATGATATGGAACTTCTCCGGATGCCCCTTGGCAAAGTGATACCGGCGCGCGGTCTTGATCGCGCATTCCAGCGCCTCGGCACCCGAGTTCGTAAAGAACACGCGGTCCGCGAAGGTAACCTCGGTGAGCCGCTTGGCGAGCGCCTCTTGTCCCGGCACTTCGTAAAGGTTCGACAGATGCCAGACCTTGTCGGCCTGCTCCTTCAGCGCACCGACCACATGGGGGTGACCATGACCGACGGACGTCACGGCGACGCCGGCTGCGAAATCGAGATAGCGGTCGCCGCTTTCCGTAACCAGCCACACGCCCTCGCCTCGCTCGAAACGCAGCGGCGCCCGATTGTAGGTCTGGTAGAGCGGCGTAGCTTCGGCCATGGCTTCACGATCCTTCTCGACGATCGTCCGTTTGGACGAAAGGCCCCGGCAGAGGCCCAAAAGAAACTAAAAATGCCGCCTTGCGGCGGCGCGGGCACTATCTGCATTTCGCCCTGCAATGTCAACGAATTCCGCAGGAATCGCAGGAGTAGGCGCTGATTTGACCGGCTCGCTCCACGGGTGTAGCCGACGAGATTCCACCTGTTGCATACTTGACTCACTCGGGAAGCAAGTTGGGGAAAACCGCGAAATCGATTCCAGATGATTCCCCCGACTCTTGTCACGGAGTCAGCGTGCCACTAGGTTAAATTTCATTAATAGATTGCATGCGGCGGAAGTGCTCACCGACAGTATCGAGGCGGTTATGTTTCGGATTCATCCGAAGCAGGGGTGACGGATTCTGCCATGACAGACGCGAGCGGCGGAGAGATATGGCATGAATGTGCAATGGAGTGATGAGCGAGTCGAAAGACTGAAACGCCTGTGGGCCGAAGGCCTCAGCGCAAGCCAGATCGCAGCACAACTCGGTGGCGTGAGCCGAAATGCCGTCATCGGCAAGGTTCACCGTCTGAACCTGCCGGGTCGCGCCAAGGCTGGCGGCAGTTCTTCGGCAGCGCGCCCGGCCAAGCGCCCGGCGCAGACCCAGCGTCCGGCGGCCTTCCAGAACCGCCCGGCGGCAAACACCACGACGCGAACGGTCACCCGTTCGGCTGGTGCAACGATGCTCAAGGAAGAGGTCGAGGTCGAGGCCTACGAGGAAGTCGAAGTACGCCGTCCGCTGAACGTGGTCGTGCCGATCTCGCGCCGCCTGGCCCTGACAGAACTCACCGAACGGACCTGCAAGTGGCCGATCGGTGATCCGATGAAGGACGATTTCCATTTCTGCGGCTGTGAGATCGCTGATAGCGCACCTTACTGCACCTACCACGCCAAGCTCGCCTATCAGCCGGTGAGCGAGCGACGCAAGGCGGCCCGCTAATCCCATAGCGAGATCAAGACATGGAACGGGCTCTTCGGAGCCCGTTTTCTTTTATCGGCTAGCCAACAAAAAAGGGCCGCAGCGGATATCCGTGCGACCCTTGTCAGGAATGTGGGAAAACTCAGGCTTCCATGGAATAGCCAGCGCCGCGTACGGTGCGGATGACGTCCTGCATATTGGAGAAGTTGAGCGCCTTGCGCAGGCGTCCGACATGCACGTCGACAGTGCGCTCGTCGACATAGATGTCATGACCCCAAACGCCGTCCAGCAACTGGGAGCGTGAATAGACGCGGCCCGGGGATGCCATCAGGAATTCCAGCAGTCGGAATTCCGTCGGGCCGAGGCGCACTTCACGGCTCTTGCGATGCACGCGATGTGTTTCGCGATCGAGCTCGATGTCGCCGCAGCGCAAGACGCTTGAGAGCACTTCCGGCTTTGCACGGCGCAGCATCGCCTTGACGCGGGCCATCAGCTCCGGCGTCGAGAATGGCTTGACCACGTAGTCGTCCGCGCCGGTCGCAAGGCCGCGAACGCGCTCGCTTTCCTCGCCACGCGCCGTCAGCATGATGATCGGCAGACGCTCGGTCTCGGGGCGAACCCGCAGGCGCCGGCAAAGCTCGATGCCGGATACGCCAGGAAGCATCCAGTCCAGGATCAGAAGATCCGGAACACGCTCCTGGAGCCGGATTTCCGCCTCGTCACCTCGAAGGATGGTCTCGACTTCGTAACCCTCGGCTTCGAGATTGTAACGGAGGAGAACCGACAGGGCCTCCTCGTCTTCAACTACCGCAATCTTCGGCTGCATCGGTTAATACCCTCGCTGGCCAAAGTCACTCGGTGATCGCACCGACGGAAGAGGTCAGATCTTCCTTCGGGCGTTCACCTTCCGGCTGGGCGCCTGTCGTCATGTAGTAGATGGTTTCGGCGATGTTCGTCGCGTGGTCGCCGATACGCTCGATGTTTTTGGCGCAGAACAGCAGATGCGTGCAGCTGGTGATGTTGCGCGGATCTTCCATCATGTAGGTCAGCAGTTCGCGGAACAGCGAGGTGTAGATCGCATCGATCTCCTCGTCGCGATCCCGGATGGACTTTGCCTTCTCCGCCGAACGCGTGGTGTAAACATCCAGCACTTCCTTGAGCTGTGCCAGCGCCAGGTCCGACAGGTGCTCGAGGCCACGGGCGAGCTTGCGCGGAACGCCGGTCGCCTGAATGGCCACCACGCGCTTCGAGTTGCTCTTGCCAAGATCGCCGACGCGTTCGAGGTCCGCGGCGATGCGGAGTGCACCGATGATTTCGCGAAGGTCAGACGCCACCGGCTGACGCTTGGCAATCGTGATCACGGCCTTGTCGCCGATCTCGCGTTCCATGGCATCCATGAGGACGTCGTCAGAAATGACCTTCTGGGCGAGCGCAGCATCGGAATTCACAAGCGCGCGCACGCTTTCGGCGACCATCTGTTCTGCCAGACCGCCCATTTCGGAGATGCGGCGCATCAGGAACTTCAGTTCCTCGTCGAAGGCCGAGTAGATGTGTGTGGAGCCCATTGGAAACGTCCTTGAAATTGAGTTCAACCGTGGATGACGCCTGGCCTCAGCCGAAGCGGCCCATGATGTAATCCTGCGTGCGCTGGTCATCCGGATTGGTGAACATCTTGTCGGTATCGTTCTCCTCGACGAGGTTGCCGAGGTGGAACATGGCAGTGCGCTGGGAGACACGCGCGGCCTGCTGCATCGAGTGGGTCACGATGACGATGGTAAAGTTCTCGCGCAGCTCGTGAATGAGCTCCTCGACCTTGGCGGTCGCGATCGGGTCCAGTGCCGAGCACGGCTCGTCCATGAGGATGACTTCCGGGCTAACGGCGACTGCACGCGCGATGCAAAGACGCTGCTGCTGACCGCCGGAGAGACCGGTGCCCGGAGCATCCAGGCGGTCCTTGACCTCATTCCAGAGACCGGCCTTC
>JAIXSF010000225.1 GCA_027484835.1 Rhizobiaceae bacterium
CCTGAAGAAGATCATCGACGACAATTCCGGCAAGGAACTCGCCCGCCTGTTCGGCAAGGCCATGGACGAAGGCGATATCCGCGGCAAGGACATCGCCGACAAGGCCGGCAACACGACCTATGTCCTCGACGAAGCCGAGACCGCGCGCTGGAAGGCGGCCGGCGAGGCCGTGACCAAGGCCTGGATCGCCGAAATGGACGGCAAGGGCCTCGACGGTACCGCGCTCTATAACGACGCGCTTTCCCTGATCCAGGCCAACACCAAGTAAGCTCCCAAACTTGTCCGGGCGTTCTGTCGGAAGGCGCCCGGACTTTTTTCTTCGTTTTCTGCCGAGGACATCTTCATGGCGACTGCCACTTCCACCAGCTTCGAACGGTTCGAGCGGGGCTGTCATGCTCTGGCAACGGCCCTTGTCGTGTTCGGCGGCTTCTGCCTCGTGCTTGCCTGCAGTCTGACGGCAGCCTCCATCGTCGGCGCCATCGTGATCCGGCCCTTGCCCGGCGAGATCGAACTCGTCGAGGCGCTGTGTGGCCTCGCTGTCTTCGCCTTTCTGCCATTCTGCCAGCTGAAGCGGGGCCATGTCGGCGTGGATATCCTGATCTCCGCCTTCGGGCCCAAGGCAATGAACTGGACGCAGCTGATCGGCGACATCGTCATCGCCGTGCTGACGGCGCTGATCACCTGGCGCCACGCGATCGGCACGCTGGACAAGTTCGAGAACGGCGAGACCACGCCGCTTCTGCTTCTTCCCGTCTGGTGGGGCTTTGCCATCGCGCTTGCCATTCTTGTCGCCAACATCATTGTCAGCCTCTACGTGATCGCCGCCGACATTCGCGACATTCGCCAGGGCAAGACCATTGTCGCTGCGATGGGAGCGCACTGATGAGCAGCATCGAAATCGGCCTCTGGTCCTTCCCGGTCCTAATTCTGCTCATCTTCCTGCGTGTGCCGATCGGTGCCGCGATGCTCGGTACCGGGCTTGTCGGCACCTTCCTCGTGCTCGGCAAATGGACACCGATCCTCGCGCAGCTGAAAGCCGTCGCCTGGAACACCAACGCCAACTATTCGCTGTCGATCATTCCGCTCTTCCTGCTGATGGGACAGTTTGCGGCCCGCGGCGGCATGAGCCAGGCGCTGTTCAACGCCGCGGCCGCCTTTCTCGGGCACCGCAAGGGCGGGGTTGCGATGGCCGCCGTCGGCGCCTGTGCGGGCTTCGGCTCGATCTGCGGCTCGTCGCTCGCGACCGCTGCGACGATGGCGCAAGTTGCGCTGCCGGAACTGAAGCGCAACGGCTATGCCGGCGGCCTGGCTACGGCGACCTTGGCGGCTGGCGGCACGCTCGGCATCCTCATCCCGCCCTCCGTGGTGCTCGTCATCTATGCGATCCTGGCCGAGCAGAACATCGCCAAGCTCTTCCTTGCCGCCTTCGTGCCGGGCATCATCGCGGCGATCTCCTATCTCGTGGTGATCGCGATCTATGTGCGGCTGAAGCCGGAAAGTGCCGGCCAGGCGGCCCGCATTCCGTGGAAGGATCGCGTGCCGGCGCTGATCGCGGTCTGGCCGGTCGTTGCCATCTTCTTTGCGGTCGTCGGCGGCATCTATCTCGGCTGGTTCACCCCGACGCAGGCTGCAGCCGTGGGGGCTGCCGGTGCCGGTCTCGTTGCCTTCGCCAATGGCGGGCTCGACCGCAAGTCGCTCTTCGACTGCTTCAAAGAGACGGCGGTTTCGACCGGCATGATCTTCTTCATCATCCTCGGCGCATCCGTGTTCAACTCCTTCCTCGCCTTCTCCCGCCTGCCGCAGGTGGGCGCGGAATGGGTGACGGCTCAAGGCTTTGCACCGATGACGGTGCTGATCATCATCCTGATCCTCTACATCATCTTCGGCTGCATCATGGACTCGCTCTCCATGATTGTTCTCACCATCCCGATCTTCTTCCCGATCGTGACGGCGATGGATTTCGGCATGAGCCCGGAGCACTTTGCGATCTGGTTCGGCATCCTGGTGCTGATGGTGGCGGAGATCGGCATGATCACGCCACCGGTGGGGCTCAATCTCTTCATCATATCGGCGATGTCACGCGACGTACCGATCCGCGAGACCTACAAGGGGATCGTGCCTTTCGTCAGCGCCGACCTCTTCCGCATCGTGCTTCTGACCGCCTTCCCGATCATATCGATCTTCCTGGTGTGACGGGGTCATGCCTGAAGGCTCACCACCTTTCGGGCTCTGCCGGACGACAGCGCAGACAGGCGCGGAAGCCGCTCTCACGGGCGGCTTCTGCCGTTTCGAGGCAGACGACACTTCGGGGTCGAGCCGGGCGGGACGGACAGGACGGACGGCAGAAGATGCCGGTGGACAGGACGCCATAGACGAAGCAGCCATCCTGCGATGCATCGCGGTCGACGATGGCCTGCCATTGCTGGGGCGTGGGCGGCGGATTGCTGGTGCGCATGGTGTCTTCTCTCCGGTGACGGCACAGAGGATGCCATGTCCCTTGCGAGTGGCCACCCGAAAGCTGCGGGTGCGTCCGGCATCGTTTTAGAGTGTCGCGACGGTGCAAAGCCTTGTAGGTCTCGGTGGATTGTCGATTCAGTGCCGAGGCCCATGGAAACGTCGCTATACCTCCCCGTCAAAGCCTTCCTCGAACAGGCCGGTTACACCGTAAAAGGTGAGATCGGTGGCTGCGATATCGTGGGCTTGAGCGACCAAGACCCGCCCGTTGTCGTCATCTGCGAACTGAAGTTGAGCTTCAATCTCGAACTCATCCTGCAGGCGGTGGACCGGGCGGCGGTTGCCGACGAGGTGTGGATTGCGGCGCGCATTTCGGCCAAGGGGAAAGGCCGCGAGAGCGACAAGCGCTACCGCGATCTCTGCCGGCGGCTCGGGATCGGCATGCTGGGCGTTGCGGATAATGGCGAGATCAGCGTCATCGTCGGTTCGGTTACGCCGATGCCACGCACCAATCCGAAACGACGCTCGCGGCTGATGCGCGAGCACCAGAAGCGCCGGGGCGATCCGGTCGTGGGCGGCAGCACGCGCGTGCCCCAGATGACGGCCTACCGGCAGCAGGCGCTCGGCTGCGCGGTAGCCCTTGCCTCCGGCCCGCTCAAGGTGCGGGATATCCGGGCACATGTGCCGGACGCCGGAAAGATCCTGCAGGGCAATGTCTATGGCTGGTTCGAGCGGCTCGACCGGGGCGTCTATCAGCTGACCCCGGCCGGACAGGAGGCGCTTTCGCGCTGGCGCCCGAGCGAAGCCGACCCGGCGCTTACGCCTTGCGCGTAAACAGGATCACGGCAAACAGCAACACGCCCGCGAAGGTGACCAGAGAAGACACCGCGACCACGGGTTCGAGTGCCGGGTTGCCCGTCAGCATCAGGAACAGCGAAGGCGCCATGACCAGGATGCCGAGCGTGTAGAGCATGTACTGGATCTTGGCGACGCGGCTGGCGGCCTGCACCGGATTGAGCGCGTAGTAGATCCCGAAGATCGCCATGGTCACCCAACCAAGGAGGTTGATATGGGCATGTGCACCGGTCGCCTCGAACTGATGCGTGATCGACATGTAGAGGCCGACACAGATGCCGGCGATGAGAAACAGGATAGCTGTGCGGAAATACCAGACTGACAATTGCGGCATGTTGAAATCCCCCGATACAACGCGCGGAGAATAACACCGCTTGAGCCCGGCGCAAATGCATTGACGATCGTCATTTGCGGGGCTGTCCGCCCGTCCATGCAAGGCGACAACGGGCTAGAGGAAGCCGATCCATCGACCGGCGAAGACGGCCGATATCCAGGTGAGAAGTGATAGCAGCGCACCGAGCTGCATGGCTTGCGAGGGTGGCGCGCCCTGGCCGACGGCCGCCCAGGCTTTCGACCGGCGGACGATGCCGGCATTGAGGGTGCCGAAGAGGACAAGACCAAGCTTGGCGAGGAAAGCCGTGTTGGCGAGATAGTCGAGCGGCTGGACGGAGAAGAGCAAGGCGCCCGTCAGGAGCGTCGCGCCCAGCGCCCAGGCGGCGATACGGGACAGGATCATGGCCGCCGGCGCCATTGGCAAAGGCTTGAAGACGCCAAGCAGGCGCAGGTCGAGGATTGCCGTTGCCCCGACCAGCATGGCCAGCGACAGGATATGGCCGGCATTGGCGATGATGTAGAGGGTCGGCGAGCGGCTGAACGCCTTCGCCACGAAACTCTCGCCGAGAAGCGCCAGCCATTCCATGCGGTCAGTTGGTGACGATGCGGTCGGGATAGATGTCGTAGTTCTTGCCCGAGACGATCACGCGCACGGCCTTCAGCCGCTTTTCGTTCGGATCGAGCGAGCGGTTTCCGCGCACGGTCACCTCGTCGCCGACCTTGACGACACCATCGACGAAGCCGGACCGCTGGGTCAGTCCCGGATTGCCGAGCTCGATGCGCCAGGCGCCCTCGGCCGTGTCGAGTTCCAGCGTCGGATGCGGCGGGGCAAAGGAGATCGCCGTGATCTTGCCGGTCAGGTTGATCTGATCGGCCTCGGCCCATGACCAGCCATGATGGGCCAGCGCAGCGCCGGCAAAGAGGACGGCGCCTGCCAATGCCGAGAGCGCCGGTAGCGACGGGGAAAATGCACGTGTCATGTTCGTCTCCGTTTTCTGACCCCTCTCCCGAGCATGGTAACGCGCCGCAGCGGATTTGCGACGTCACCTTTGCTTGATTGGGTGCTTGATCGGGATCAAGCTCCTCAGCGGCGCCGCGCGACCGATGGACTCAAGGTCTCGTTTCAGGGGCTCGGCGACAGCACGAGCGGGAAAACCGGTGCCAATTTCATCCTCGCGCAAGGACAAGAACAGTCACGAAAGGGTGATTCTGATAAAAAATAATCGTTGTATGTCATAGTTAAATGACAGCGAATTTCACCCCTAACCCGCTGATTTTCCTCAATCCGCATGTCAAGTACCCTTTTGGATACCGGGTACTTTCACCGAACCAATCAGTTCGATTGTGCGCAAAGGGGTATTGAATTCCCAATCGCAATGCGCCAAATACATCTCATCGAACCGCA
>JAIXSF010000484.1 GCA_027484835.1 Rhizobiaceae bacterium
CTGTTCTTCATGCGGGTGGATTATCCCGGCGATGAGCCGGCGAAAGCCTGAGATAGCTGGTCAGCCGGGATAAACGCCGAGATAGCGTTCCAGCAATTCCGCGATGATCATCGACGGGACCAGGAGCACCATGATGATGGTGGAAACCATCAGCAACTGGTCGCCGACGATCATTCTGATGATCCGGAAGAGGGCGGCAATCAGCGTCACCATCAGCAACAGCCAGAGGAAAGCGACCAGACCGGCAAGCGCCGGCAGGAACATCATCAGCAACACCAGCACGCCGTAAGCATAGGAGACGGGCAGGGCAAGCCAGTTGGCCACCACCACCATCGACGCGAACTTCTCGCCGATGCCGATCATCCAGCACAAAACGCCGAGCAGGATGACGGGAAACAGCCAGTTGGCGCCCTCCACCAGTGCGAGCCGGAAAAAGAACACCGCGCCGGTGCCGGTACCTTCGGGCAGGCCCTGCAGAAAAAGCAGCCGCCACCAGGCAAACGAGATGAGAATCGCCGGCAGCGACCAGACAATGGACCAGAAGGAGCGCAGCGCGCCCCGATCGGTGAGATCGAGATAGGAGAAGCCGGCTGGATCCTGCTTGAACAGCAGCCAAAGCCCCGTCAGATAGAACTCGACCTCCTTAAGCGTCGGCATGGGCGAACCATTGCTCGATGAAGGTCTGATAGATCACGGTCAGTGTCTCGAGGTCGGAAACCGCAACCCGCTCGTCGACCATGTGCATGGTCTGACCGACGAGTCCGAATTCGACGACCGGGCAGTAATCCTTGATGAAGCGCGCATCGGATGTGCCGCCCGTGGTCGAGAGTTTGGGCGTCCGGCCGGTCACGGTCTCGATCGCACCCGAGAGCGAAGCGATCAACGCATTGTTGCGCGTGAGGAAGACGTGGCTCGGGCGTTCCGACCAGACAATGTCGTAGCCGATCGCAGCCCGATCCGGTCGAAGCTCGGGATCAACAGCAGCCTGATCGAGACGGCGGATAATCTCGGACTTGACGCTATCGGCGGTCCAGACGTCGTTGAATCGGATGTTGAACTTGAAGCGCGCGGATGCCGGAATGACATTGGTCGCGGCATTGCCGACATCGATGGTGGTCACTTCGAGGTTGGAGGGCTGGAAGTTCTCTGTGCCCTGATCGAAGGCGGGGAACATCAGGCTCTTGGCCAGCGACAGTGCCCCGCGCACCGGATTGTCGGCAAGATGCGGGTAGGCAGCATGGCCTTGCTTGCCCGGCACACTGATCCACAGATTAACCGACCCGCGCCGGCCGATCTTGATCATGTCGCCGAGGGTGTCGGGATTGGTGGGCTCCCCGACCAGGCAGGCATCCCACCGCTCGCCACGCTCCGCTGCCCATTCGAGCAGCTTGACCGTGCCATTGACGGCAGGTCCCTCTTCGTCACCGGTGATCAGCAACGAGACCGAACCCTTCGGCACCTTGCCGGCTGCGACGAGCCGCGCATAGGCGGCAATAAAGCAGGCGATCCCGCCTTTCATGTCGACGGCGCCACGCCCATAGAGCATGCCATCACGGATATCGCCGGAAAACGGGCCAGCGCTCCAGTCACCTTCCGCACCGACGGGCACGACATCGCTATGGCCGGCAAACATCAGATGCGGTCCTTCGGAGCCGGCACGCGCATAGAGGTTCTCGATATCGGGCGTACCCTCGTCTTTGGCAATCATCCGGTCGACCTTGAAGCCGAGAGGTGAGAGCAGGCCTTCCAGCACATCGAGCGCGCCGCCTTCGGCAGGCGTGACGGAGGGGCAGCGGATAAGAGCCTGGAGAACGTCGACGGGATTGGTAGCGATCATGGACACTGTTACGGGAATGGCCGCATGCCGGTTCATGACCGGAAGGGCGCCTTGAGGATCAGCGAGACTTAGCCGATCCATCCCGACCTGTCACCCATAGAGCATGCTCAGCCAGCGCGCTCGTTTGACGCTGGCCCGTAGCGGTTGGCAGTCGTGGCGGATGGCCAGACGCAGAGCAGGAAAAACACGATCAGCGAAAAGGCGGGAATGACGAGCAGCGCCGCGGCGATCCCCGGCAAGCCGATGTCATGCAGACGCTTGATGCCGAGCATGATCAGCGAGACCATGGAGAGCGCAATCGAGGCGAAGAATACCGACAGCAATTCGAGCGTCACGGTCTCGTCCGAGCCGCGAGCCGTGGCGAGCGCGACGACCGCCGCGTTCACCATCATCCAGAAGGCGGAGCCGAGGATGAAGACACGGCGACCGATGCGCCCGTCCCATTGGAAGAGCGCCCAGCCGACCGTGGCATCGATCCTCGCCCCGGACATATGACTTAGTCGCGCAGCAGTTCGTTGATGCCGGTCTTCGAGCGGGTCTTTTCATCGACGCGCTTGACGATGACGGCACAGTAGAGGTGCGGCGCAGGCTGGCCATTCGCCATCACGGCATTGCCAGAAGGCATCGAGCCGGCGACGACGACGGAATAGGGCGGCACTTCGCCATACATCACCTCGCCGGTGGCGCGATCCACGATCTTGGTCGACTTGCCGATATAGACGCCCATGCCGAGCACAGAGCCTTCGCGGATGATGCAGCCTTCGACGACTTCCGAACGTGCGCCGATGAAGCAATTGTCCTCGATGATCGTCGGGCCGGCCTGCAGAGGCTCAAGCACGCCGCCGATGCCGACGCCGCCGGACAGATGTACGTTCGCGCCGATCTGGGCGCAGGAGCCGACCGTCGCCCAGGTGTCGACCATGGAGTTCTCACCGACATAGGCACCGAGATTGACGAAGGAGGGCATCAGTACGACGCCCTTGGAGATATAAGCCGAGCGGCGGACGACGGCGTTGGGAACGGCGCGGAAGCCGGCCGAGCGGAATTCGCTTTCGCCCCAGCCTTCGAACTTCGACGGCACCTTGTCCCACCAGGTCGAGGCGCCCGGGCCGCCCTTGACGACTTCCATGTCGTTCAGGCGGAAGGACAGAAGCACGGCCTTCTTCAGCCACTGATGCACGGTCCAGGTGCCGTCTTCGCCGCGGGCTGCGACGCGAACCTTGCCGCTGTCCAGCAGGTTGAGCGCCGTTTCGACGGCATCGCGGATCTCGCCCTTGGTGGAGGTCGAAACCGTATCGCGGTTGTCGAAGGCCGCTTCGATGACGTGTTCGAGCTGGGTGAGATCGGAGGCGCTCATCTGAATTCCTTAAACTTCGTTGTCTACCGTGGAGATGGAAACGATCAGGATCTGATCGAAAATTCGCGCAAAGCTCTAGCGCATAAAGGGCTGGAAGAAAACAGCCGCAGGAGCTCTGCGCTTGGGAAAGGAAGAGGCATGGCACGGTGGAAGAACGGCAAGCACAGGCGCAAGGACGGATCCTGGGATCCGCTGAAGGATAGCTCGACCGACAAGAAGACGGCCGAGGTCATTCCGCGTACACCGCAGTCGGTTTCGTCCTCCTATACGCTTGCCTATGTCGACGATGAGTTTCTCTGCCGCGAGGAGCTTCGCCCCGTCCGCCTGCAGCTTGAATTGCTGAAGACGGAGATGATCCTGACCGAGCGCAGCATCAAGTCGACGGTCGTGATGTTCGGCGGCGCCCGCATCCCGGCCCCCGGCCAGGCCGCCTGGGCGGCGAAGAACGACATCCAGAAGAAGAACTTGGAAAACGCCTCGATTTATTACGAAGAGGCCCGCAAGTTTGCCCAGCTCTGCTCCGCCCAAGCCAAGAAGATGGACTACCACGAATATGTGGTGGTGACCGGCGGTGGTCCGGGCGTGATGGAAGCAGGCAATCGCGGCGCGTCCGAGGTCGGCGCACCCTCGGTCGGTCTCAACATCGTGCTGCCGCACGAGCAGGCGCCGAACCCCTATGTGACGCCGGAGCTCAGCTTCAACTTCC
>JAIXSF010000200.1 GCA_027484835.1 Rhizobiaceae bacterium
GCGGCGTGTAGACCAGCGACAGCTGTGCACCGGCAAGACCGGCACAGGCGCCACCGAACATCACGGCGAGATAGCGGGTGCGTATGACCGGAAGTCCGAGCGTGTGGGCCGAGCCGTGGCTGTCGCCGATGGCGCGGAGTTTCAGGCCGGACCGGCTCTTGAACAGATACCAGTTCACACCGATGACGAGCGCGATCGACAGATAGAAGAACAGGTCCTGGGCAAACAGGATCGGGCCGATGACCGGGATATCGGAGAGAATCGGAATGACGATTGGCTGCATCTTGACGCCGGGCACACCGACCACGCTTTCGCCGACCATGCCGGAGACGCCGAGGCCGAGAATGGTGAGTGCCAAACCCGTGGCTACCTGATTGGCGACGAGTGTCAGCGTCAGGAAGCCGAAGAGCAGCGAGAAGGCAGCGCCCGTGGCGATGCCGGCGAGAACGCCTAGATAGGGCGAGCCGGTCATATTGGTGGCGATGAAGGCGCAGACGGCGCCGATGATCATCATGCCTTCAACGCCGAGATTTAGGACGCCGGAGCGCTCCGCAACCAGCTCGCCCATGGCGGCGATCACAAGCGGTGTCGAGGCGGTGATGATGGTCAGAAGGATGGCTTCAAACATGATCAAGCACCCTTCGACGCCGTGTTGCGGGCGCGGTCGAAGACGAGACGCACCTTGTAGAGGATCAGCGTGTCGCATGAGAGCACGAAGAACAGCAGCAGCCCCTGGAAGACGCGCGTCACCTTGTCGGATACGCCGATCGACAGCTGTGCACCCTCGCCGCCGAGATAAGTGAGCGCCAGAACGAAGCCGGAGGCGATGATGCCGAGCGGATTGAGGCGGCCGAGGAAGGCGACGATGATGGCGGTAAAGCCGTAGCCGGGCGAGATCGTCGGCTGCAGATGGCCGATCGAGCCGGAGACTTCCGATATGCCGGCAAGGCCTGCCAGCGCGCCGGAGAACATCATCGAAAACCAGACCATCTTGCGCGACGAGAAGCCGGCAAAGCGCCCTGCCCGCTCCGATTGCCCGAGGACGACGACCTGGAAGCCCTTCAGCGTGTAGCGCATCATGAACCAGACGGCGACGGCTGCAAGGATTGCAAAGACGATACCGTAGTGGGCTCGACCCGAGGCCAGTACTTCCGGCAGGACGGCTTCGGAGACGAAGGACCGCGACTGCGGGAAATTGTAGCCAGCCGGATCCTTCCAGATACCGCGCGTCAGCCAGTCGAGCAGAAGCTGCGCGATGTAGACCAGCATCAGGCTGGTCAGGATCTCGTTGGTGTTGAAACGGGTCTTCAGAAGCGCCGGAATTGCGGCATAGGCGGCTCCGCCAATGGCCCCCATCACCAGCATCAGCGGCAGGAGCAGCGGCGAGGTCCATTCGTAGAAGGTGATCGGCAGAATGGAGCCGACAATGGCTCCGGCGATGAACTGGCCTTCGGCGCCGATATTCCAGTTGTTCGAGCGATAACAGACGGACAGGCCGACGCCGATGAGGATCAACGGGGCGGCCTTGACCGCGAGTTCATGCAGCGACCAGACCTCGAGCAGCGGCTCGATGAAGAAGCTGTAGAGCGCCGAGACCGGATCCTTGCCGAGCAGCGCGAACATGATGCCGCCGAAAAGGACGGTGAGCGCCAGTGCCAGAAGCGGCGAGACGATGGCAAACAGGTTCGACTGGCGGGAACGGCGTTCAAGTTCAATGCGCATGGGCCGCCTCCGGGGCAGTCTGGAGACCATGCACGCCACCCATCAGAATACCGATGCGTTCGCGGGTCATGGTCGAGGCGGGATAGGCGTCGGACAGCTTTCCTTCGGAGATCGCGGCAATCGAGGTTGCGACCTCGAAGATCTCGTCCAGGTCCTGACTGATGACGACGACGGCGGACCCCGATTTGGCGAGATCGACCAGTGCCTGTCGGATACGGCTTGCAGCGCCGGCGTCGACGCCCCAGGTGGGCTGGTTGACGACGAGCACGGAAGGCTGGCGATCTAGTTCGCGACCAACGATGAATTTCTGTAGGTTGCCACCGGAAAGCGAGCCGGCTGCCGGGTCGTCTCCGCTCTTGCGCACATCCATCATCTCGGAAATGCGTCGGGCTGCCTGCTGGACCAAGCCATGTCGGATAAGACCAATCTTGCCGCCCGACAGATAGGCCGTCCGATCGGAGACATTCCGGGACAGGAAGAGGTTTTCGGACAGGGTCATGGCCGGGATCGCCGCATGACCGTGGCGCTCTTCGGGCACGAAGCCGGCGCCGAGCAGACGACGCTCATTGATGCCGAGACGGCCGACGGATTTTCCGCGCAGGCGGATCGCATCGGGATTCTGAACCGGATATTCGCCCGAAAGCGCATCGAACAGCTCGCTCTGGCCGTTTCCGGCAACACCCGCGATCGCCAGGATCTCGCCGGCCTTCACCGTCAGCGCGACATTCTTGAGCGGCATGGCAAAGGGCGTGCGCGGACTGACCGAGAGGTCTGTCACCTGCAGCTGGATTGCTCCATCCGCCGGCGGCTCGACCTTTTCGACGCCAGCGACATCGGCGCCCACCATCATGCGGGCCAGCGAGGCCGGCGTTTCCTGGCGCGGATCGCAGGCGCCCGTGACCTTGCCGTGACGAAGCACGGTCGCGCGGTCACAAATGCGCTGCACCTCTTCGAGGCGGTGACTGATATAGAGAACGGAGCGCCCCTCGGCCTTCAGCTTGAACAGCGTCTCGAACAGCTTGTCGGCTTCCTGCGGCGTCAGAACCGAGGTCGGCTCGTCGAGAATGATCAGCTTGGGGTTCTGCAGGAGCGCGCGAACGATCTCGATCCGCTGGCGCTCGCCGACCGAAAGGTCTGCCACATGGGCGTTCGGATCCAGTGGCAGGCCATAGGCGACCGATAGTTCGGCAGCCTTCTTCGAGAGATCGGAAATGGAGATTTTCTCGTCGAGCGACAGTGCGATGTTTTCAGCAACCGTCAGCGCTTCGAAGAGAGAAAAATGCTGAAAGACCATGCCGATACCCAGACGGCGGGCAGCGGCTGGATGGGGGATGATGCGGCTCTCGCCTTCCCAGCCGATTGTGCCGGCCGAGGGGGCGAGGATACCGAAAAGCATTTTGACGAGGGTAGACTTGCCGGCGCCATTTTCGCCGAGAAGCGCATGGATTTCCCCATGACCGATGTCGAGATCGATGCCATCGCAGGCCTTGAAACTGCCGAACAGCTTCGTGAGGCCCCGCACGGTCAAAAGCGGCTTGTCACCCTCGGGCGGTTGATGCGGCACAGGTCCCCCTTGCACTCTCATACGTCCGGCCGGGTCTTCCGCCCGGTCCGTCGCTCAATTCATAACCGGTTTGCGGCAGCGCACAATATATAGGCAGAAGTTTTTTTTGGTTTTGCCCAGACGCTTGCTGACGCGGTCAGCCGCGGCGGCCGAGCGCCGGCAAAAACTGCAGGATGCCGCCGATGACGTACAGATAAAGGCCGGTGATGATCGTACCCCAAACCACCCATGGGGGCGACTGGAAATGCAGGAGGAGCGCATATCCACCAAAGCCACACCAGAGCAGGAAAACCGCCATGTTGAGCGGACGCAGCCGCTGGACGCGCACGGGATGCAGGAAGTGGATGGGCAGGAACGTCAGGACGACCGACGCGAGCACCGCGACCAGCGCCGTGCTGGCACTTGCGTCGATGACAAAGAGTGTGAAGATCAGCATGTTCCACACGACCGGGAAGCCTGAGAAGAAATACTCATCGGTCTTCATGCCCATGTCGGCGTAGTAGATCGCGCTCGACACGACGATCAGGCCGGCGGCAACAAAGGACCAGGGCTCGCCGATCATGCCGCTCTGATAGAGCGCGAAAGCGGGCAGCAGGACGTAGGTGACGTAGTCGATGATGTTGTCGAGCGTGTCACCGGACCAGTTCGGCAGCACTTCCTTGACGCGCACCTTGCGGGCGATCGGACCGTCGATACCGTCGACGATCAGGGCGAGGCCCAGCCACCAGAACATATCGACGAAGCGGCGTTCGGCTGCCGCGACGACACCGAGAAAGGCGAGGAAGGATCCGGAAGCGGTGAGCATATGGACCGAAAAGGCGCGGATCTCGGCATAAGGCACGCGCTTGTAATTGAAGATCTTCATCTATGCTCCAGCTCGGCGGCACTTGGGAGAAAACGGTATCGGATGAAATGACGCGGTTTGCAACACGACCGGGACGCTATGCCCGGATTTTTGCCCCGGGCCCCCGATTGGGCACTGCGCCATTTGGGCCCATGGATTTCCATGCGTCGCGGATCTAGATAACAGACGGAATGCGCCAAGAGAGGTGAGGATCATGAGCCAGGAATTCGACATCGCCGTCATCGGAGCCGGTCCGGCAGGCCAGATCGCCGCCATCGCCATGGCGCGCGGTGGCCGCCGCGTCGTCTTGATCGGGCCCGAGCCCGATGGGTCGGATCGGCGCACGACGGCCCTGATGGACCAGTCGCTGGCGATGCTGGAACGCTTCGGCCTTTGGGAAACTCTCAAGGCCCAGGCAGCGCCCCTGGCCGTGATGCAGATCGTCGACGGCACCAAGCGGCTGTTGCGCGCGCCGACCGTAGCGTTCCGCAGCGCGGAAATCGGGCTCGACGCCTTCGGATACAATGTTCCGAACGCCGCACTCTTGAAGACCCTGTCGGCTGCGGTCGCAGCCGAACCTTTGATCAGCCGCATGCCGACTTCGGCCGAAACGATCGATGCCGGCCTCGACATGGTGTCGATCGGGTTCGCCGATGGGCAGTCGGTCACGGCTGCTTTCGTCATCGGTGCCGATGGTCGCCGGTCCAAGACACGCGAGAGCGCCGGTGTCGACGTGAAGAGCTGGTCCTATCCGCAGACGGCCGTGGTGATGAACTTCAGCCACAGCCTGCCGCACCAGAACACCTCGACGGAGTTTCACACGGAAACGGGACCGTTCACGCAGGTTCCGCTGCCCGGCACGCGCTCCAGCCTCGTCTGGGTGGTGGCACCGCAGGACGCTGACCGGCTGATGTCTCTGTCATCCGAACAGCTCTCCGGCGAAGTCGAGGGCCGCATGCAGTCGATGCTTGGCAAAGTGACCGTGGAAGACGGCGTACAGGCCTGGCCGCTCTCGGGCATGACGGCGACCCGTTATGGCAAGGGCCGCTCGGCCTTCGTCGGCGAAGCCGGGCATGCCTTTCCGCCGATCGGCGCACAGGGCCTCAATCTCAGCCTGCGCGATATCGCGGCGCTTGAAGAGATCCTGATCGATGGAAGTGCCGCCCCGATCGCCGCTGACTGCGGTGATCGTTTCGATCGCAAGCGCCGTGTCGACATCGCGAGCCGCACGGCAAGCGTCGATCTTCTCAACCGCTCTCTCCTGTCGGGCCTTTTGCCCGTGCAGATGCTGCGGGCCGCCGGATTGCAGGTTCTGGCCAGCGTCGCGCCGCTCCGCAACCTCGTCATGCAGGAAGGCGTCGCGCCGGGACGGGGCCTCAAAAGCCTGCCGTCGCTGCTACGGAAAAAGGTCGGGCGGTAGGACGCCGCTCTTGATCGCAAAGAGCAGAGCAGACACCGAGAAGACCGAGATCACGGTCGTGATCAGGATGGTGGCGGACGCCCTCTCCTGCCAGACGCCGTATTGCTGGCCGATGACGAAGACATTGGTCGCCGTCGGCAGCGAGGCGAGCAGGATCGCGGTGTAGACCCAAAGCGGATCGAAGTTTCCGACAAAACTCAGAACGACATAAACCAGGACCGGATGCAGCACGAGCTTCATCGGCACTATATAGCCGATCTCGGCCGGAATGCGTTTCAGTGGCCTGAGCGCCAGCGTCACACCCATGGCAAACAGGGCACAAGGGGCGGCAGCCTGGGCGAGATAGTCGATCAGGCGTTGAAGGGCCAGCGGTGGCTCGTAAGCCAGGGCCGCGGCCACAAAACCTATGAGCGTCGCGATGATGAAGGGATGCGTGATGATCTTGCGCCCCACATCCAGTGCCAGCTGTGCAGGTGGCCGCTTGTCGCCGCCGGCAAAGGCCATCAAGGCGGGTGCGGCGATGAAATGGGCGGCATTTTCGAAGCAGAAGACAAGCGCGACCGGTACTGCAGCCTTCTCGCCGAACGCGAGCAGCGCGAGACCCGGTCCCATGTAGCCGATGTTGCCGTAGGCGCCGGCGAGCGCCTGCACGGTCGATTCGGCTATGTTATTACCGCGAACATAACGACCGATGACGAAGACCAGGACGAAGATCGTATAGGTGGCAGCGAGACATGCGGCGATAAAGTCGATTCGGGTCAGCTGCTCGATCGGGGTGCGAGAGACGAGCTTGAAGAATAGCGCCGGCAGGGACACGTAGATGACGAAGAAATTCAGCCAGCCGAGTGCCTGAGCCGAGTGGTCGCCGAGCCTCCCGGACACATAGCCGATGAGGATCAGGCCGAAGAACGGCAGCACTAGCGCGACGATATCCGCCATAGGCTTTCTCCATCAGGACGCGCATGTCGCGCCCGTCCGGACTTAGCCGATTTGGGAGAGAATTGGAAAGGTCTGCTGGAACCAGATCGCCATGTCCGAGACATAGCCGAAGATGAAGGCGAGACCGGTTAGCACGAGCAGCACGCCCATTCCCTTCTCAACCAGCCCGAGATGGCGACGGAAGCGTGTCAGGAATCGCATGAAAGCGCCGGAAAAGCCGGCTGCGATCCAGAATGGCACGGCAAGGCCGAGCGAGTAGATGGCGAGAAGCAGCGCCCCGTCGCCGACAGTCTCCTTGGATGCCGCCACCCCGAGAATCGCTCCGAGAACCGGGCCGATGCAGGGCGTCCAGCCAAAAGCAAAGGCGAGGCCCATGACATAGGCGCCGGATAGAGTTGCGGGCTTCCCGCCACCTGCGAATCGGACTTCCGACGACAGAAACCCAAGTCTGAACAGGCCGAGGAAGTTCAGTCCCATAATAATGATGATCGCGCCGCCGATCTTCGACAGCAGGTCCATATGCTGGCGCAACAGGCCGCCGATGGTGGAGGCCCCTGCCCCGAGCGCCACGAAGACGGTTGCAAAGCCGAGCGTGAAGACGAGGGCGGTCAGAAAGACGGTTCGGCGAGCCGCAGTATTCTCCGCCTGCTCGCCGGCACGGAACTGGTCCACCGAGATCCCCGCCATATAGCAGAGATAAGGCGGCACCAGCGGCAGGACACAGGGCGACAGGAATGACAGGGCCCCGGCCAGAAGCGCGCTGAAAAAGGAAATATCGGCAATCGACACGACGAACTCCGGAACCCGTATTGGCGCTCTTCCTAATCCCGCAACCCCCTGCTTGCCAATCACCATTGCGTAGGCTGCGACAACGGCGTCGCATTTTGCTGCGTCTACTGCATTTTTGCGGTTGACCCGTCGGGGTCACCTGCATATGTTCCGCGCACTTCTTGGGGCGGCGCAAAAACCGCACGGGAGAGCGTAGCTCAGCCGGTAGAGCAACTGACTTTTAATCAGTAGGTCCAGGGTTCGAATCCCTGCGCTCTCACCACTCCCGAAGTTTTCCAGTGATCGCTCACATTCTACCGATTGTTTTAGCTGGATCCCAACCTGAGTGTCCTAATCTGGGTCACGGTCAGGCTAGGGGTAGCTTCATGCGCGTTATGGTAGCGTTGATGATCGCCGCAGTGTTTAGCATTCTGGCGATCAAATACTCGGAAAATTCGTTCGGGACCGGTCGGCTCACGGCTTCACCGACCGAAGTGGCACTCGGTTGAACCGGCTGACGCTGCTGTTGCCGATTTGCAACTGCCGCGAGGCATCACGCCCGCGGAGCGGCTGAAAAGCATTGGGTCGGAACCGCTTTTGCCGCAATCTCGTTGTCGATCTGCAGGCAGGAGCAAAACATGAGATACATCTTCGTTCTGCTGATCGCCTCGGTGCTCAGCATTCTCGCTTTCAAATACGCAAACAACTCGCTTGGCGGCGGAGAACTTATGGCGTCGCCCATGGACGTGACAGCCGCGTCCTGACGGCTGACCTGCGCGCTGCGTAGCCTTTCGCGATCAGCCCATGAGCTTTTCGAGCCAATCCTTCGACAGCCGCCCTTCGAGCTCTGCAGCCAGTTCGTCCAGCGCTTCGTCGACCATGCCGCGATAGCTCCGGCCGCCGCCTTCGATACCGAAGCTTTCGAGCAGCTTCTGTCGGTAAAGGTCGCTCGAAAACAGTCCATGCAGATAGGTGCCGATGACCCGCCCGTCCGGCGAACCCGCACCATCGGCCCGGCCGTCGATGGAAATTGGCGCGCGCAGCGTGTCGCTGCCCGCGGTGACGCCCAGATGGATTTCATAGCCCAAGAGCGGCACATCATGCTCCAATGAATGCGCCTTGCTGTTGCGCACAGTCTTTTCCGCTGCCATCACCGTTTCGACCTCAAGCAGCCCGAGCCCTTCTACCGCACGGGGAGCGCCTTCGAGACCGAGCGGATCGGCGACGCTGCGGCCCAGCATCTGGTACCCACCGCAAATGCCGATCACACGCCCCCCGCGCCTGACATGCATCTGGAGGTCACGGTCCCAGCCATGCGTGCGGAACTCTTCAAGGTCGGCAATCGTCGACTTCGAGCCCGGAAGGATGACGAGCCCCGCATCCGACGGAAGGCGCTCGCCGGCCCGGACATAGACCAGATCGACTTCCGGCTCGGCAGCGAGCGGATCAAGGTCGTCGAAATTGGCAATCCGCGACAGCACGGGAACGGCAACCTTCAGGGCGCCGCCATTGCCCTTCACCAAGCGTTCGAGAACGACGGAATCTTCCGCCGGTAGACGTCCGGCAGCCTTCAGCCAGGGGATGACGCCGAAACAAGGCCAGCCGGTGAAGGCACCGATTGCGTCGATACCCTCGTCGAAGAGGCTCACATCGCCGCGGAACTTGTTGATGATATAGCCGACGATCTGGGCCCGGTCTTCGTCCGGCAGGATTGTATGAGTGCCGACAAGCGACGCGATGACCCCGCCTCTGTCGATATCGCCAACGAGCACGACCGGGACGCCAGCGCGTGTCGCGAAACCCATGTTCGCGATGTCGCCGGCTCTGAGGTTGATCTCGGCAGGCGAGCCGGCCCCTTCGACGATAACGATATCGCGCCCCTCGCACACCACTCGGAAGCTTTCCAGAACGGCGCCCAGCAGTTGCGGCTTCAGTCGCTGGTAGTCGCGACCCTTGGCCTGGCCGAACACCTTGCCCTGAACGATGATCTGGCTTCCTGTCTCGCTCTGGGGTTTGAGGAGAACCGGGTTCATATGCACCGACGACGGCGTGCGGGCGGCGAGCGCCTGCAGCCATTGGGCCCTGCCGATCTCGCCGCCGTCATCGGAGACGGCGGCGTTGTTGGACATGTTCTGCGGCTTGAACGGAGCGACCTTCAAGCCCCTGTTCGAAGCGAGCCGGCAGAGGCCCGCGACCAGTATCGTCTTTCCGACATCCGACCCTGTTCCCTGCAACATGATCGTTCGCGTCATTGCGTCCTGTCCTGTTTCCGCCGCAGGCGAGATCGCCTGATTTCCATGGTTTTGCCGCGATCTCGCCACGATGGTTACCGCAAATGCGACACTGCGGCAGCCCGTCGCGGCCAATTCGCACGCAGTTGATCGTTTGCGACATCCGATGACGGTTTGCGCGCTGGTGCAAAGGCCTAGGAGTGATTATCTGCGGCCTGAAACCAGCGCCCCTGAGAGGCGCGGCACGTTAGGAAACACCCATGCTCTACATCCTGCAGAACCGCAATAGCCTCGCAATCGCCTGGAACGGTCGTGTGCCGCAGCACAAGTCTGTGGCTCGCTGGGAAGTTCTCGACCCGCGTAAGCTCTTCGCTAAAAAGTAAGGAGCCGAGGGATCCTTCCCTCGCAGGGCCTTGGGGCGCGGATTGCGCTTCAGGAGAGGCCCGAAAAAACAAGCGCCCCGGTACGCGATACTCGATCCGGGGCGCAACCGACTGTTACGCGCCGGCCCCTCCATCTATCGTTACAGATGTTACTGGATCGTTA
>JAIXSF010000466.1 GCA_027484835.1 Rhizobiaceae bacterium
GATCGAGCGATCGATATTCTGAAGAGCAGCCAGATAGAAGATCATATTGTAGCCGGTCCAGCGCCAGGTGATGGCGATGATGATCAAAACCTTGGCCCAGAAGGGATCGGTCAGCCAGCCGATTGGCTCGCCGATGATGCCGATCGCCAGCAGCGTGTTGTTGACCACGCCGTCGAGCGAAAACATGCTCTTGAACAGGATCGAATAGGCGACCAGCGAGGAAACGCAGGGCAGGAAGATCATTGTCCGGAACAGGCCGGAATAGCGAAGCTTCGGATTGTTCAGCATGGCCGCCAGGATCAGCGCCATGGTGATCATGATCGGCACCTGGACGACGAAAAAGATGACGGTGTTTTGCAACGCCTGCCAGAAGACCGGATCGTTCCACAGACGTACGAGGTTTCCCGTGCCGGAAAACTTCAGCATCATCCCGCGACCGGTATAGAGCGACAAGACGAGCGACCGCAGGATCGGGTAGAGCATGAAGATGGAAATCAGCGCGACGGCGGGCGCCACGAACAGCCATCCGTTGACGTCGTAATAGCGCTTCAAGCTGGATCTGGATGTGGTGGCCATGCGGTATCCCCGAACCCGATCAGTGGTCACTGAACCTTGAGCTAGAACGGAAGCCGCGCGGCATTCCCGCCGCACGTCTCCGGGAGGACAGGGGCCCCTTGCGAGAAGAAGCCCCTGTGGGATCGGTTTACTGGATCTGGCCCGCAGCCTGGTCTTCGATCGCCTTCAGGACGTCATCGACAGGCGTTCCCTTGAGAAGCGCCGGGAAGTTTGCCGTGACTGCCGTGTCCAGTTCGTTGGTGAAGATGCCGTAATTGACGGCAGGCACCTGCACGAGCCAGTCGGCAAAGTTCTGCCAGACGGTCTGGCCACCGAAGAAGTCGTCGGGCTTCTGGTAGGCTTCACCCGTGCGGGCAGCGAGCAGCGAACCAACGGCGCCACGCTCGGTGAGGATCTTCTGGTAGAAGTCGAGATCCTTGGCGTAGACTTCATTGAGGAAGTCGATCGCCTCGTCCTTCTCCGCAGAAGCCTCGAGAACATACCAGCTGGAGCCGCCCAGGTTGGAGGCTGCGGTCGCACCATCGATGCCAAGCTTCGGAATGGCCGTCAGCGCCCATTTGCCGGCCTGGTCGGCCTGCGACTTGACGGTGCCGGTGATCCACACGCCCATCAGGACGGAAGCGACATCACCCGAGGTGAGCGCGCTGATACCATCATTCCAGCCGCTTGTCGGCTTGGCGACGCCCTCGTTGACGATGCGTGCCTGGGTTTCGAGCGCTGCCTTCAGTGCGGCATTGCCGGTGATGTTGAGGCTGCCGTCGTCGTTGAAGTACCACTGGCCGCCGGACTGCATCATGATGCGGATCAGACCGCCATCATTGGCATCGAGTGCCATCATCTCATGGCCGGTCTTCGCCTTCACATCCTTGCCGATCTCGATGAAGCGGTCCCAGGTCAGGTTTTCCATGTCGGAGGCCTTGTAGCCTGCCTGCTCGAGGTAGTCCTTGCGGTAGTAGAGGCCGGTGACACCGGAATCGAAGGGCACGCCATAGACCTGGCCCTCAAGCGTCATCAGATCGACCTTGTATTTGGCAAAGCCGGAATAATCGATCTTGTCCGTCAGCGCGGCGAACGAGCCAGGGAAGGACTGCAGATACTTCTGCGCGCCGTAATCCTCGATCAGCACGATGTCCGGCAGCGTATCGGTCATGCCGGAGGCAAGACCCGTCTGGAGCTTCTGCTCGACATCGGCCTTGGCGAAGTCGACGATGTTGAAGGTCGTATCAGGGTTCTTGGCGGTGTAGCGGGCAGCCGCTTCCTTCATGATCGCGACGTTAAAGTTCGGGTCCCAGCACCAGATGGTGACTTCGCCGGCAAAAGCTGCCGTGCTGCAGAGAAGTGCCGCCCCGGTCAGAGCAGCCGAGACAGAGCGCTTGAGCACGCGTGAATAATCCATGTGTTCCTCCCATTATGACTTTGAACGCGGCAGCCTCATCCCCTGCCTCGAAGTCACTATTTCTGAAAATCGGAGGACAGCCAAGAAAATTTTTACTAAATATTTTGTGCGCTGCGGTAAGTGATTGGGATTGCGCAACCTCCCGTCGAAATCATTCGGAGTGTCGATGCTGTTTCGCGCTGCCGCGCCAGATCATTTCCGTCGGCAGCGTCACATGCTTGGAATAGTCACGACCGTTCAGCCGTTCGACCAGCAGATCGACAGCCACTTCGCCGATCAGTTCGCCGGGAATGCGCATGGTGGACAGCGGCGGGTTGAGGAATTGCGCCACGGGAATGTCGTTGAACGCGACGACCGCGATATCATCGGGGATGGAGAGCCCCGCCTCCTGGATGGCGCGATAGGCGCCGATGGCCATATTGTCGTTCGCAGCGACGATAGCATCGGGTCTTGTCTGCAGGGCAAGAAGGGACTTCGCCTGCTGATAGCCGGTTTCCAGCCGCAGGTTCTGCCCGAAGCGCTCGCTCTGGCCGAGCGCCATCAGCTCCGGCCGGTACCGCCCCCGCGCCTCGTGCCATTCGATGAACGCCTTGCACCGCTGCTCGCCATGCATCAGCGCATCATTGTCCATCAACTCGTAACCGCCGACGAAGCCGATCCGACTGTAGCCTGCATGATCAAGGCTATCGAGAATGTTGACCGTCGCCTCTCCGAGATCGGCCCTGACGCAATCGAACTGCGGCATGCGCGGATTGTAGTCCGCCATCACGAGATGCGGACAGACCTTCGCCATCGCCTCGATCTCGGCCTTCGCATGATGCCCGACGACGATTGCCGCGGAAATGCCGGTCAGCATCGCGAGATCGACCGGCACATCCGGATTGAACACCCGGGCGATCTCGATCTTGTATTCGCGGCAGCGCGCCTCGATGCCCAGCCGGACACCGACATAATAGGGATCGACCAGCTCCTCCTGAGGAGCAAGGAAGTGCACGATGGCAATATGGGCCGGCACCTCGGCATGGCTCGCCATGGTGATTGAGAGGGGCGGCAGTTGGGCGCCTTTCCGAGCCCGGGGCGTTGCATAGTTCAGCGCTTCTGCCGTTTCGATGATCGCCTGTCTCTTGGCCTCTGAGACCGAGAGCGTCTGATCATAGTTCAGCACACGCGACACCGTCCCAGACGAGACGCCGACAGCCTTCGCAATTTCCTTGATCGTCACCACGGCGGCTGGCCTCCCCCACCTCTGCTCCGGAGGCATTAGTAAACCTCCAGAAAATATTTACTAGGCCAGTCGCGGCGGCGATACAACCGCTTCGTCTTACTCCCGGTCTGGAAGGAAGGGTCCCTCACCCCAGACGATGGAGCGTTCGTGACGCTCGATCACCTTGCCGAGGTCTGCAAACTCGCGAACGATGTGGTCCTGGAACTTGCGAAGGGCAGGGTTCGGGTAGGTTTTGCGCTTTGTGATGATACCGAGCGTCCGCTCCGGTTGCGGAATATGGACCGGCACGATCGAGATCTTGTTCTCTCCCTTGAAGGAGACGACGACCGAATGCGGAAGGATGGCGAGCGCATCCGTCGACGCGATGTAATTGACGACAGAGAGCAGAGAGCCGCCGGAATAGCGGACCTGCAATTCGCTGATCCCGAGGGTGATCAGGATGTTGTGTAGGTCAAGCACGAGCGGCGATCCCGGCAGCGGCGCGACCCAGGGATAGGTCAGGATGTCGTCGATGCTGAGGCGCCGCTTGCGAAGCAGCGGATGCCCGACGGCACAGGTCAGGACGTTGCGACCCGGCAGAATCGGCTGGAACTCGAAATCGCTCTTCAAATCGACACTGCCGATCGGCGTGATCGCAACGTCGATCTGGCTGGAATCGAGCTCGGTCAGGAGATCCGGCAGGTTGCCATAGGACTGCTCCACCATGATGTCGCGTTCGCGCAGCTGGAAGGTGGCAATCATCTGCGAGATCACCGCATCCATGAAGAAGGGCACACCGCCGACCTTGATGCGGCCCGCCGTACCGGACTGGAAGCTGCGAACGATTTCGACGGCCTTGCGAGACGCAGCAAGGATCGACCTGCCCTGGATCGCGAGCTGCTGGCCGAGCGGCGTCAGTTGCAGCGGCCGCTTTCCGGGCGTGAAGAGCGGTTCGCCGACCCGGCGCTCCAGCATGGAAAGGGTGCGCGACACGGCCGGCTGGGTCATGCCGAGCATGGCAGCGCCTTCGGTCACGCCTCCGGTTTCGGCGACTGCTGCGAGCTGGACGAGGTGGCGCTCATCAATTTTCATAGCAATCTGCTATATCGAACATAAGCAATTTTATCAACAGATGGCCCGCGTCCCTATATAGTCGCATGATTGGGAGGATCCGGGACGGGCGATGACAACGGGGTGGCGACTGCCGCAGGAGGCCCCGTGCGCTTTTCACCGGCTCCATATCTGCCCGCGCAGCATTGGGAGGAGAAGAGCATGTCTTTCATTTCGGGTTTCCACCACCTCACACTGAGCACCGACGGCGCTCAGGAGGATTATGATTTTTACACGAAGACGCTGGGCCTGCATTCGATCAAGCGCACCGTGCTGTTCGATGGCACGATCCCCGTTTACCATCTCTACTACGGCGCCAAGAGCGGTGATCCGTCGACAATCGTCACCACCTTTCCCTTCAAGAAGCCGGGCATCTATGGCAAGCGCGGCACGAACCAGTCGAAGATCATCCAGCTCTCCATCCCGACAGGCTCGGCCGATTTCTGGGTCAACCGCCTGAACGAGCGCGGGATCCCGGCGACCAAGACGAGCCGTTTTGGCATCACCCGTGTCGCGCTCGCCCACCCCTGCGGCATCGACCACGAACTGGTGGAAAGCCCGGCCGACACGCGCCCCCCGATCACCAATGAGGCCCAGGGCATCGGCTCGGCCCAGGGTATCCGTGGGATCTACGGCGCAGCCGTCGCCGTTTTTGACCGCACTTCCATGGACGACTTCCTGACGATTGCCATGGGCATGAAGAAAGAAGCGGACAGCGATGAAGGCCTGATGTTCTCGGTGCCCAACAACGGTGGCCCGACGAGCATGGTCGAGGTTCTGCACCAGCCAACCGGTCCGCAAGGCACATGGACGCTTTCGGGCGGCACCATTCACCATCTGGCGCTGAATACGGTGAATGAAGAAAACCAGCTGAAGCTGAAGGCCCATATCGAGGGCCTCGGCTTCACCGACGTTTCCGACCAGAAGGACCGCAACTACTTCAAGTCCTGCTACGTCCGCTCGCCGGGCGGCGCGCTGTTCGAAATCGCCTGGTCGGTCGAGGGCGGCTGGGCGAAGGACGAGCCGGCCGATGCGATCGGCTCGACGCTGGTCTTCCCGCCCTGGTTCGAGGATCGCCGCGAGGAATTGATCGCCGGTCTCGAACCCGCCAACTTCTGACGGGGGCGATCATGGCCATTCACGGCGAGCCGCTCACCGCAGGCTCGGCACCGGCGGAGGCTGACGTGCTCTGCGTCTTCGTTCATGGGCGAACCCAATCGCCCGAGGACATGATGGAGCAGGTCGTCGGGCGGCTTTCCGTCAAGGGCGTGTCTTTCTGCCTGCCGCGGGCGACCGGCAACAGCTGGTATGCGGCACGTGCCACGGATGCGTTGACGGACGTGACACGCAACGAACTTCGGGTGTCGCTCAACTATATCAATGGGCTAGTGGGGGCCCTGCGACAGGCAGGAGGCGCAGCGAAGCCGCTCCTCATCGGCGGCTTCAGCCAGGGCGCCTGCCTGTCGCTTGAATATGCCATGGCCTTCGGTCCCTGGAACGGGGCGATGGTCAACCTCACCGGATGCCGGGTCGGACAGCCGGCAGATCAGCGTCCGGCCCGGGATCTCGATGGGCTGCCCGTTTACCTGACAGGTTCGGACCAGGATCCGTGGATCCCGGTCTCGGCCTTTGCTGAAGCTTCGGAAGCGCTTGGGAGGGCGCGTGCGAGGCTCCGCTGTGAACTCTTTCCCGGACGCACCCACCAGGCGTCCGAAATGGAGGTCGCAGCCCTGGATGCGATGCTTGGCGATCTTGTGGAGGGAAGCCGGCCATTCCGCCGCGTTGCGGCATAATTTTCGAACAAACAACTGGGAGGAGGACAGCATGATTACGCGCAGAAAACTGCTGAAGGCGGGGGCCGCCACCGGTCTCGCCTATGGCTTCGGGGGCCTCGCCGCACCGGCGATAGCTCAGGGAGCCAAGATCAAGCTCGGCTATGTGAGCCCGCAGACGGGACCTCTGGCAAGCTTCGGCGAGAGCGACGCCTATAACATCGCCTCTTTCCTCGCGACCGAGGCGGGCAAGAACTTCGAGATCATCGTCAAGGA
>JAIXSF010000455.1 GCA_027484835.1 Rhizobiaceae bacterium
GGAACTCGACGTAAAGCTGGCCGAAATCTGCGCAAAGCTTCTGCAGCGTCTTGGAATCACCCAGCCCGCCGGTCAGCTTGGCGAGAAGGGCGCGGTCCATCGGCGGTGCTGTGTCAGTCTGTGCTTCCGTCATGATCAGGCCGCCTTGCTCTCGCCGCCGCCGCCGGGGTTCATCATTTCCTGTTCAACGGCGTCGATAGACGGACGCTCATAGGAAGAGATGGTCTTGCGGCCGTATTCCAGGGCCACCTGCGGAACAGAGCCGTTCATATAGGCGAGCAATGTCTGCTTCACGATGATGTAGAGGCGGTGCTGCTTGGTGCGAACCATCTTGATCTGGGCGATGATCGGGTTGCAGAGGCAGTAGGACAGGAAGATGCCGAGCATGGTGCCGACGAGCGCGGCGCCGATCAGGCCCCCCAGGACTTCCGGGGATTCGTTGATCTTGCTCATCGCCTTGATAACCCCGAGAACGGCCGCGACGATACCGATCGCCGGGAAGCTGTCGCCCATGGCGGTCATGGCGTGGTACGGCTTCATCTTGTCGTAGTGGATGGTCTCGATTTCCTCATCCATCAGCGCTTCGATCTCATGGCTTCGGGCGTTGCCGATGATGATCAGGCGGACATAGTCACAGATGAATGCGGTGAGCTCTTTGTTCTTCAGGAGGTTCGGCGCTGCCGTGAAGATCGAGGATTCTTCCGGGTTGTCGATATGCGCTTCGATCTCGTTGCGCGACTTGGTGCGGAGGTCGCGCATCAGGGAGTACAGCACGCCGAGCACGTCGAGATAGTCGCGCTCCTTCGGAACCGTCTGCTTGAAGGCCTCGCCCATCGCCTTACCGGTGTCTTTGATGACCTTCATCGGATTGGCCATGATGAAGCCGCCGACACCGGCGCCCCCGATGATCACGAGCTCGAACGGCTGAACGAGAACGTCCAGGTGCCCGCCCATGGCCATGAAGCCGCCGAGAACGCAGCCCAATGTGATGATGAAACCGACGATTAAGTTCATTTTGCCCGCACCCGAACGTTACTATTCACCGTAAGCGATAAGGCTCCTGCCTTGCGTGAGGCTGAATCGCGGTGCCATTTTTGGGCTTGGCCACGCCACCTAAATCCGGGCTTTTGCTCGACAGTTTCGCGCAAGCCTTTTGCCGCAAGAAGAGCGGAGTAGAGCGTAGGCTATCCTGCGTTAAATAATGATTTACTCATATTCTTCACCCACGGAGGCAATGCGGTGCAATCCGGTATCTACGTGTCCCTGTCGTCGCAGATAGCGCTTGAACGCCGTCTCACCACGATCGCCGACAACATGGCCAATGTGAACACGGTCGGCTTCCGCTCGACGGATGTGAAGTTCGATGAAGTGCTGAGCCGCACCAACAACGAACTCAACGCCAAGATTGCCTTCGTCAGCCAGGGCAACGACTATCTCTCCACCAAGAGCGGCGAATTGCACGAGACCGGCAACGTTCTCGACTTTGCGATCAAGGGGGATGCCTGGTTTGCAATCGACACCCCGGTCGGCCAGGTTCTGACGCGCGACGGCCGCTTTACGATGACGGACACGGGCGAACTCGTTTCCACCCGTGGCTATCCGGTCCTGGATGCTGGCGGGGCGCCGATCCAGCTCAACCGCGCAGGCGGTCCGCCGGAAGTTGGTGCAAGCGGCCAGATCTTGCAGGACGGACGCGTCGTTGCGACGCTCGGCGTCTTCACAGCAGATGTCCGCAACGGCTTCCTGCGCTACGAAAACAGCGGCGTGACCACGGTCGACAACCCGCAGCCGGTCGTCGACAATCCGGAAATCTCGGTCATGCAGGGCTATGTCGAGAACTCGAACGTCAATGGCATCGGCGAGATGACCCAGCTGATCCAGGTCAACCGTGCCTTCGAGAGCATCAGCGCCCTGATCAATGCCAGCGAAAACACCATGAGCGAGGCGATCAAGGTCCTCGGCGGCGGCAACTAAGCCTGAGATTGGATCACCATGACTGTGCCGGCACCCGACGAATTTCCGCTTTCCCCCAAGCTCGGACAACTGGCGGCTCTGGCGCAGCGTTATTCGCGTCCCAGCAATTCGGTGACCCAGGGCGGCCATGTCCGAACCATCGCCGCCGGTCACTACACGGTGACGGGTCTCTCAAGACATGTCCGCCTCGGCGAATTCGTGGCGCATCGTTCGGCCACTGGCGTTCACCTGGGCGAAGTGGTCCGCGTCGAGCCTGATGTCTGCTATGTCTGCCCCATCGAGCCTGGCGAACCGATCGGTATCCATGACGTGGTCATCCGCAAGGGTGCCTTCCGTGTCGCGCCGGATGACAGCTGGTGTGGCCGCACCATCAACGCGCTCGGTGACCCGATCGACAACGGCCCGGCACTGGCAGCAGGTCCGGAGCGCCGACCGATCTCGACCACAGCTCCGCCCTCGATGACGCGTCGCCGCGTCGAGACTGGCTTCAAGACGGGTGTCCGCGCGATCGACATCTTCTCCCCATTGTGTCTTGGTCAGCGTCTCGGCATCTTTGCAGGCTCCGGCGTCGGCAAGTCGACGCTTTTGTCGATGCTGGCCCGCGCCGACGCCTTCGACAAGGTCGTGATTGCCTTGGTCGGCGAACGTGGTCGCGAAGTGCGCGAATTCATCGAGGACACGCTCGGCGACAACATGGCGAAGTCCATCGCCGTGGTCGCCACCAGTGATGAAAGCCCGATGCTGCGCAAAATGGCGCCTCTGACGGCGATTACGATTGCCGAGCATTTCCGCGACAAGGGTCAGAACGTCCTCTTCATCGTCGACAGCGTGACGCGTTTTGCCCACGCCATCCGTGAAGTCGCGACGGCTGCCGGCGAACCCCCGATCGCCCGCGGCTATCCAGCCTCTGTCTTCACCGAACTTCCCCGTCTTCTCGAACGCGCAGGCCCGGGCGCCGAAGGTTCAGGGACGATCACGGCGATCATCTCCATCCTCGTCGATGGTGACAATCACAACGACCCGATCGCTGACTCCACGCGCGGTATTCTGGATGGGCACATCGTTCTTGACCGAGCGCTCGCCGACGAAGGGCGCTATCCGCCAATCAATCCGCTGACATCAATCTCCCGTCTTGCCCGCAAGGCGTGGACCGCGGAGCAGGAGAAGCTGGTGTCGCGCCTGAAGGCGCTGATCCACCGTTTCGAGGAAACCCGGGACCTGCGTCTGATCGGCGGCTACCGCAACGGCTCCGATCCCGATCTCGATATGGCGATCAAACAGGTACCCGTCATCTACGACATTCTGAAGCAGACGCCCGGTGAGAAGCCGGCGCTCGACGCCTATACCGATCTGGCCAATGCCTTGAAGGCAGCCGCCGGAGGGCAGGGCATGAGACAGAGGGGCTGATCATGACCGATTTCGATGCTGACGAGCCGGTGGCTCCGCCGCGGCCGCTTCTCGTCCGTCGCCGCATCCCGACCATCGACCGTGTGCTGGCCTTTACCGGCATTGCGCTCGCCTGCGGCGCTGCTTTCTTCCCTTGGTATGTCTTCTTCAACGAAGACAAGTTCGGCATCAGGGTCGCCGATTGGGAACGCACCCGCGATCTGCCGGAAGGCCCCGGCCGCGAGGTCTTCAGTGTCTCGCCGCTCGCGCTCGTCGACCGCGATGACGAGGGTGGCAACGGAAATGGTAACCCTGAAGTCGATCAGATCGTGACGGCAACCGTCCCGACGCTCGGCATCGAGCGTCCGGACGGTCTGGAGACGCCGGTCTCCCAACCGTTCCCCGGCAAGAGCGGTTTCCGGCTTCTGCATGTCGCCAATGGCCGTGCACTGATCGAGGATAAGGCAGGCATGTATCTGGTGCGGGTCGGATCCATCCTGCCGGACAACAGCCGCGTTGCCACGCTGGAACAGCGCGACGGAAAGTGGGTCATTGTCACCTCCGCCGGCGAGGTCGTTCAAAACAATTAAAAGGCGTGGGGCGCGAGCAAGTCCCACGCAAGATTACCGGCCTAAGCTCCGATCAGTTATAGACGGAGTGATGTGAATGAATCCCATCCAGTTGTTCGAGCTAGCATCCCGGCAGGCGGAATGGCTGTCGGTGCGCCAGCAGGTCGTAGCGACCAACATCGCCAACGCGAATACACCGAAGTTCCTGGCCAAGGATATAACGCCCTTCAGCGCGGTTCTGGACAAGACCGGCATGGTGCAGGGCATGGCCGTGACCCAGCCAGGTCACATGGCTGCCGACGATCTCAGCGACCGCAACATTGCCATCGAGGACGAAGCTCTCAACAACGAGATCGGCATCCAGGAGTCCGGCAACACGGTCGCTCTGTCCGACGAGTTGAGAAAGACCGGCGAAATCAAGCGCAACCACGAGCTTAACACCTCGCTGATGTCCTCCTTCCATCGCATGATGCTAATGACGGTGAAACGCTGATGACCGATCCACTGCTCGCAAGTCTGAGAGTTGCCGGAAGCGGCCTCGAAGCCCAGTCCACGCGCCTCCGCATCGTCTCGGAAAACATCGCCAACGCCCGCACCACGGGCGACACGCCCGGCGCCGATCCCTACCGCCGCAAGACAATCACGTTTGGCGCGGAGCTCGACCGGGTGACCGGAGCCCAGTCTGTCGAGGTCAAGAAGCTCGGCGTCGACCGGGGTGACTTCATCGAAGAATACGACCCGGGCAATCCGGCAGCCGACGAGCGCGGCATCGTCAAGATGCCCAACGTCAACATCCTGATCGAGATGGCCGACATGCGCGAGTCGAACCGATCCTACGAAGCGAATCTGCAGACCATCAAGCAGACCCGAGAAATGATTTCCCAGACCATAGCGCTGCTGAAGGCCTCACAATGATCGAATCCGTCACGAAGACCAGCGCGCTTTCGGGCGTGAACGGCCTGGACTCGCTGTCCAGTTCCTTCTCCACCAAGAGCCTCACGGCCGAAGGTACGACGCCCGGCACCATGACCGGAGAGACCTTCCTCTCCGCACTCAACAGCATGGCCACCCAGGCGGCCGGCAATCTGAAGCAGGCCGAACAGGCCTCCTTCGACGGACTGATGGGCAAGGCAAACACCCGCGAAGTGGTGGATGCCGTCATGCAGGCCGAGCAGTCTCTCCAGACGGCGATCGCGTTCCGCGACAAGATCGTCAACGCCTATCTCGAAATCACCAAGATGCAGATTTAGCAGGGGTACCAAACTATGAGAGCGCTCGCCATCGCAGCCACGGGTATGGATGCCCAGCAGACCAATCTCGAGGTCATCGCGAACAACATCGCCAACATCAATACGACGGGCTTCAAGCGCGCACGCGCCGAGTTCTCGGACCTTCTTTACCAGACGGAACGCGCCCAGGGCGTGCCGAACCGCGCCAACCAGGCCATCGTGCCGGAAGGCGCCAACATCGGTCTTGGCGTACAGACGGCCGCCGTCCGCAATATCCATACCCAGGGCCAGCTCACCCAGACCGGCAACGAGCTTGACCTCGCGCTGATCGGCCGTGGTTGGTTCCAGATCGAAAGCCCGGATGGGACGACGCTCTACAGCCGCTCCGGTGCGTTCAACATGAACGCTGAGGGCCAGCTGGTCACCATCGACGGCTATCTCGTAACGCCGCAGATCACCATTCCGCAGGACGCGAGCGAAGTTGTCATCAGCCGCACCGGTCAGGTCCAGGCGCGCATCGGCAACGATGCCGACTACACCGATCTCGGCCAGCTGACGATCGCGAACTTTGTCAACGAAGCCGGCCTGAAGCCGCTCGGCGACAACCTGTTCGCCGAAACGGCAGCCTCCGGCGCAGCAATTGTTGGCGCTCCGGAAGATCCGGGCTTCGGCTACATCAAGCAGTCGTATCTGGAAGCCTCGAACGTCGACTCGGTGAAGGAGATCACGGACATGATCTCGGCCCAGCGCGCCTACGAGATGAATTCCAAGGTCATCACCACCGCCGACGAGATGGCTCAGATCGTCAGCAAGAACCTCAAGTAAGACAACTGGAGGCAAACATGAGGTTTCGCCGCAAAATCGGACATGCCTTGCGCGCGGCGGCGATAGCCGCCGCAGCCTTCGGCTTTGGTGCCGGCCTTGCGCAGGCGCAGAATACGGCCGTGATCCCGAAGCAGGTGATCTATCCCGGCGAAACCATCGGATCCGAACAGGTCGACGTCGTTGCCGTGACCAACCCCAACCTTGCCGGCGGTTATGCCCGGACCAAGGATGAAGTGGTCGGCATGGTCGCCAAGCGCACACTGCTGCCGGGCCGGACCATTCCGGTGCATGGCTTGCGGGAAGCCTTTGCCGTGAAACGCGGCACGAGCGTCCGCCTGACATTCGCGATCGGCAACATGCTGATCAGTGCCAGCGGGACGCCGCTCACGGACGCATCTGTCGGCGAGGTCGTCAAGGTTCGCAATATCGATTCCGGCTCGATCGTCTCTGGCACGGTCATGGCCGATGGTACCGTACAGGTGATGGCAAAATGAGACTGATAGCTCCCATGCGGATCGCGCTTTGTGCGCTGGCGCTGGTTACGGCCCCTCTGGAGCCGGCCATCGGCGCCAATTCGCGCATCAAGGACATTGCTTCGCTTCAGTCCGGTCGTGACAACCAGCTCATCGGATACGGTCTCGTTGTCGGTCTGCAGGGAACGGGCGACAGCTTGCGGTCCTCGCCCTTCACCGACCAGTCGATGCGCGCCATGCTGCAGAACCTCGGCATCTCGACCCAGGGCGGCCAGTCGAACGCCAAGAACGTCGCTGCCGTCATGGTCACCGCGAACCTGCCGCCATTTGCCAGCCCGGGCAGCCGAATTGACGTGACGGTCAGTTCGCTCGGCGATTCAACCTCGCTTCGTGGCGGAACGCTTGTGATGACCTCGCTGACCGGAGCCGACGGGCAAATCTATGCCGTTGCACAAGGTTCGGTCGTCGTCTCCGGCTTCAACGCGCAGGGCGATGCCGCGAGCGTTCAGGAAGGCATCACCACCTCTGGCCGTGTGCCGACGGGCGCGATCATCGAGCGCGAGCTGCCCTCCAAGTTCAAGGACAGCGTCAATCTCGTCTTGCAGCTCCGCAATGCCGATTTTACGACGTCGCTCCGCATTGCCGATACCATCAATGCCTATGCTGCAGCCAATTACGGTGCCCCGATCGCCGAAGCGCGGGATAGCCAGGAAGTCGTGGTGCAGAAGCCCCGCACCGCTGACCTCGCGCGCCTGATGGCCGATATCGAAAACCTTGTCGTTGCGACAGACTCGCCCGCCCGCGTTGTGATCAACGAGCGCACAGGGACCATTGTCATCGGAGCAGACGTTCGTGTCTCCCGCGTCGCCGTCAGCTACGGAACCCTGACGGTACAGGTGCAGGAGACCCCGCAGGTCGTCCAGCCCGAGCCCTTCTCCCGCGGAGAAACGGCAGTCCAGCCGCAGACGGATATCTCGATCCGCAAGGATGGCGACAAGATTGCCATCGTCGATGGACCCGATCTCAGAACGCTGGTCAGTGGTCTCAACAGCATCGGTGTGAAGCCGGATGGTGTCATTGCCATCCTCCAGGGCATCAAGTCTGCCGGTGCTCTGCAAGCGGAGCTCGTCCTGCAATGATGAACACGCCACAGATCCGCCCGTCCCGGACCATTCTGCGTAACATTGCCTGGGTCGTCGCGATTGCCACGCTGCCTGCTTTTGCGCAGACAGCCGTGGGCCAGCAGCAACAGCCGACCGAAAGCGCGACGGAGGCGGAGATTCGCCAGTTCTGCACCGGTATCGCAGATGCCGCACGCGACCAGCGTTACCTCCTGCAGAAGCAGGAACTGGAAAAGCTTCAGGCCGATGTCGACGGCCGCATTGCAATCCTCGAACAGCGCCGTGCCGAATACGAAGACTGGCTCTCCCGCCGGAACGAATTCATGAAGCAGGCCGAGGGGCAGCTCGTGGAGATCTACAAGAAGATGGCGCCGGATGCGGCTGCCTCGCAGCTCGAGGAGACGAATGTCATCCTTGCAGCCGCCATCGTTATGAAGCTGCCCCCCCGCCAGTCGAGCCTCATCCTGACCGAGATGAGCCCGGACAAGGCCGCGGAAGTCGCCTCGATCATGTCGAGCGCCGGCGACCCCAATACATCGAAGGACCCATCATGATGAAGCGTTTCCCGGCTCTGCTGGCCGTTCTCCTCCTCGCCGGCTGCGAGAGCCAGACCATCAAGGAAATCGGCAACGCGCCCTCCATGAGCCCGATCGGGTCCGGACTGCGCTATAGCCA
>JAIXSF010000491.1 GCA_027484835.1 Rhizobiaceae bacterium
ACGAACGGCGGAGTTCGGCAATCGGGAATACAGAAGCCATCGGTTACTCACTCTTACGCTGACGCAGCACGGGATCACGAGGCTTATGGTTACCGAAGTTGGTTACTGAAGGGTGAAGAGGGTGTGAGATTTTGTGCGGAGGTGGGATGCTCCCTTGTCTCCGCAGCGAGGAAGAGAGGATCAGCGTCCCGCATCCCAGGCCTTCACCACCGCCTTCTTGGCCTGCGCCCGCCAGACGCGGGTGAGGTTTTCGCGCGCCCATTCGATATCGAGCCGATCGGGGTGGGCGAGTACCATCGGATAGGGACGGTGGTGGTCGGTGGTGAAGAAGGTGTCGGGGTCCATCTCGATCAGGTGGTCGCGCTCCTCGAACGGGACTTTGAAGACGGGGCAGTCATGGGTCGGCTTCCAGAAGAGCATGGCCTTGCCGTTGACCTTGAAGGAGACGGCGCCCCAGGAGGTGGTTTCCTCCGTGGTCGGCAGGGCCAGGATGATCTGGCGGAGCATATCGAGGGTGATCATGGCGGGGCCTCCCACCGACAAAAGATGCCAGAGACGACTGGCGCTGTCATGCGACAGTGTTAAGAGTTATAGAGATCGACTTGAACGGAAAAACGACCGGGCAGGCGCCAGCCGGGTGTCTGCATCGCATGCGGTCTCAGATGCAGCTATGTCGCAGTAGTATCCTTGTAACGCGTGCCGGATGAAGATGTCCCCCACAGAACTCCACCATCATCGCTTCGTGCAGGCGGCTTTGGCGTCCTCTGACGACTGCATCAAGATCATCGGCCTGGACGGTAGCTTGCAATACATGACCGATGGCGGTCGGCGTGTGATGGAGGTCGATGATTTAGACGCCATCAAGGGCTGCCCCTGGCCTGACTTCTGGCGCAACGAGGGCAATCACGCAGCGGTCGCCGCCATCGAGGCGGCGCGTCAAGGCCGCGAATCCCGTTTCACCGGCTATGCCGATACAGCCAAGGGAACCCGACGCTTCTGGGACGTGAAGGTGAGCCCGATCTTTGCCGAAGACGGCAGCGTCGAGAGCATCTTGTCGGTGTCGCGCGACATCACCGCGATCAAGAATTTCGAGACCGAACAGGAACTGCTGCGCAGCGAACTCTCGCACCGGATCAAGAACATTCTGGCGCTCGTTCAGTCGCTGGCGAACCAGACACTGCGCAACGACAGCGACATGGCAACGTCGCGGACAGCCTTCCTCGAACGGCTGCACGCGCTCAGCCATGCGCAGGATCTCTTCATCAGCCGCAATCAGGTCTCGACGACCCTGCTGCACCTGGTGGAATCCGTGATCTCGACGCAGGATCCCGGCCGCGTCGATGTCAGCGGGCCAGATGTGCATCTGTCCTCGAAGAGCAGCATCGCCTTTGCGCTGACGCTGCACGAACTGATGACCAATGCCGTGAAATACGGCGCGCTGTCGAACGGCGAGGGCCAGGTCGAGATCTCCTGGTCGGTCGCGCCAGAGGAGAGCGGCCCGGAGCTGCGCTTTCAATGGCGCGAACACGGCGGACCTGTGGTCGTGGAACCGACTCGCAAGGGGTTTGGTTCGCGCATGATCGAGAAGGCGCTGGTCGGCTATATCAATGGTCAGGCCAGCATCAGCTATGAACCGACAGGTCTTGTCGTGCAGGTCAGGGCACCGCTTTCGGCGCTCTTGGCCCTCTGATCGCGTCAGCGCGTTGGCGCGACCCGGGCCGAGGCAAAGGCATCGCCGGCGACCTGATCGCATAGGTCCGACCACTCGCAACCGGTACAGGCCCCACGGATCTCACCCGTGGCAAAGTTTGCGCGGAGCAGCTCGATCAGGGCAAGCGTCGGCGTGATGCGGGCACCCAGCGGCAGCGGGCTGCCGATCAGGCGGGCGACGGCGTCAGCTGCTGCCCGGTCCCGCGCGATGACGCTTGCACCATGGCAATGGGCCTCTGAGTCTGCGGTCAGAGGCCCGCAGATATCGTCCGGCCCCGCTACCAGCTCGATCTCCTCGCCGGCCGAGAGCCTTGCGGCAATGACCTCGTAGTTCTCGACGAAAGCGGGCGAATAACCCTTGCCGACATAGGTCAGCATGCAGAGCAGGTGGTGGGCGCGGAGCCGGACGGTCATGCGTGTTTCAGTCTGTTGTCAGGCGCTCAGAGGTCGCGCTTGCTCGTCTGGCGGCGGGCCAGCGCCAGAAGCAGAGCGGCAGCAAGCGCGGATTTCAGCACGGCACCCAAAATGAAGGGTGTGACGCCGAGAGCCAAGCCTTTTTCGACGCCCAGGAGCCAGGCGAGCCAGGCTCCGCCGATGACCAGGCAGAGGATGTTGGCGGAGAGATGGGCGAGGAAGCTCTTGACCACGTGGCTGCCCGTCCAGCCCTTTTCGGCGAGATAACCGGCAAGTGCCGCGATGATCGGGAAGGAGACGAGGTAGCCCGCGGTCGGGCCGACAAAGGGCGCCAACCCGCCGCCGCCATTGGCGAGCACCGGCAGGCCCATCATCGCCTCGCCGAGCCAGGCAAGCACGGTCAGCGCGCCCAGACGCCAGCCATAGAGCACGCCGATCATGGTCAGCGCAAAGGTCTGCATGGTGATCGGCACCGGCACCATGGGCACGGAGATCTGCGAGGCAAGCGCCAGCACGCCCGTGCCGAAGAGGAGAAGGGCAACCTGCACGGGAAGCGAACGGCCGGATATGCCGAGCGGATCGAAACCGCGAGCGGCGGGTGCAGGAATGGTCGTCATGGGCAATCTCCATTTTGTAGATAATCTGAAGTGGCGATGAGTCTTTTATCTATGGAATCTGCGGATGCCAAGTTGGTAGATGCAGGAATCTCGGGGAAAGATAGTCAAATGAGAGATCGGATTTGCTGATCGTGGCGCCATCTGGCGGCTCACCCGACATTTTATCTATAAATTTATAGTGAGAAATAGGGTCCAGTCCCTCGCCCTAAGCCTCTCCCTGAGGGAGAGGGTGCCGGCAGGCGGATGAGGGGCGGTTGTCCCTTGCGCGATACCCATCTCCCCCTCGGTGGGGAGAAAGCGATTTCGATGAATTAGGCGAGCGCAAGCCGCCTAAACATCAGAAATCGCAAGTGAGGGGGTCGGTTACATCGTGCCCGCAGAACCGATCCCCTCACCAGCAAAATCTGAAGTTTAGGTGGCTTTCGCTCACCTAAACCTTCGATTTTGCAACCTCTCCCACATAGGGGAGAGGTGGGAACCGGGCTACGCTTCCTTCGCACCGATCGCCAAGGCCGAAAGCGTACCCCCACCCGCCGCTTTGCGGCGACCTCCCCCCTCAAGGGGTAGGTGGAGTGCGGCGGAACGGCTCGGCGACGCTCACCCGACGATGGCGAAGCCTTCGGTCTCCGCCCGGCCCGGAACCGGCATGGGCGCGCGGCCGATCCACTGGACGTGGCGCTCGAGGATGCGGGCGGCTTCCGATGCGTCGCCGGACTTCAGCGCTTCGAGGATGGCGCGATGGTCGTGGTCGGTGCGGGCCTCCCACGTGGCGCGCCAGGCGACGAAGAGGAAGCGGGCGGAGACGGCGTGGAGATCGTCGATGACGGACAAGAGGCGCGGCATGCCGCAGGTCGACACGATCAGGCGGTGGAAGCGGCGATTGGCCTCCTCCCAGGTGCGAACATCCTTGGCGTCATCAGCATCGGCTGCGGCCCGTTCGGCGGCGGCCAGCACGTCCGGGGTCAGATTGGGTGCGGCGTGGCGGAGTGCCAGCACTTCGAGGGCTGCTCGCATTTCGGCAACTTCGCGCACCTGCTTCAGGTCGAAGCTTGCGACCCGCACACCGCGACGGGGAATGCTGACGACGAGGCCCTGCGCTTCCAGACGGCGAAAGGCCTCGCGCACCGGCACATGGCTTGCGCCGAATTCCTCGGCGATATGATCCTGGGCAAGGCGCGATCCGGGCACGAGTTCGCCATGGATGATGCGCTCCGCCAGCGCGCGGCTGATGCGGCTCGCCACCGTGTCCTTCTGGGAATCGTCGCGCGTCTTAGGCATGCGGTCATGCATAGTGAGCGGGGCATGGCTTGTCGAGGGAGTGGCAGGACGCGCATCAGTCGAGCGCCCTTAGGATCGCCTGCCAATCCTGACGGCCACCGAGAACGCGCAGGATGGTCACCTGCCCTCCCAG
>JAIXSF010000268.1 GCA_027484835.1 Rhizobiaceae bacterium
CGGCGAATGTCGCCAACATGCGCTGGATCCTGGAAGAGTTCTGCAAGGCCTTCTTCGAGGTCGACAGCGTCACCATGCGGTTCCGCCCGTCCTTCTTCCCGTTCACCGAGCCGAGCTTCGAAGTCGACATCCAGTGCGATCGCTCCTCGGGCCCGATCGTCAAGTTCGGCGAAGGCAAGGACTGGATGGAAATCCTCGGCTGCGGCATGGTTCACCCGAACGTGCTGCGCGCCGGTGGCCTCGATCCGGACGAATACCAGGGCTTCGCCTGGGGCATGGGCCTCGACCGCATCGCCATGCTGAAATACGGCATGCCGGACCTGCGCGACTTCTTTAACGCCGATGTCCGCTGGATGAGCCATTACGGCTTCCGCCCGCTCGACGTGCCGACGCTGTTCGGCGGCTTGAGCAGCTGATTGGCATGTGACCGCCCCGGCAGCCCCGGGGCGGTGTAACGGGCAGGCGGCGTGGCCGCCGGTCCGGGTGAATGAAGGCAAATGCGACGTGATTGAACATCTCGACAACATGCGCCCGGTCGATCTGCTTTGCGATGACGACCTCTTGCATGTGGAACTGACGGACGGTCGTATCGTCAGCGTTCCGGTCTGGTGGTACCCGCCCCTTCAGGAGGCGATGCCGGTGGAGCGGAACAATGTGGAATTCATGCCGTCGAGCATCCACTGGCCCGACATCGATCTCGATGTGACGGTGGTCAGCATGCTCCTCGGAAGACAGGCGTCAGGCGCGCGACCGCTCGACGCTTCGGGCAAGATGCGGATGGGAACGAGACAATGAAATTCACACTCTCCTGGCTGAAGGATCACCTGGAAACCGACGCCTCGCTCGAGGAAATCTGCGAGCGGCTGACGGCCATCGGCCTCGAGGTCGAGGACGTCGACGATAAGGCGGCCTACAAGCCCTTCGTTATCGCCAAGATCCTGACGGCCGAGAAGCATCCGGAAGCCGATCGCCTGAAGGTCCTGACCGTCGACGCCGGCGACGGCAAGCCGGTGCAGATCGTCTGCGGCGCGCCAAACGCCCGCGCCGGCATGATCGGCGCTCTCGCGCGTCCGGGCACCTATGTGCCGGGCATCGATGTCACGCTGTCCGTCGGCAAGATCCGGGGCGTCGAAAGCCATGGCATGATGTGCTCCGAAAAAGAGCTCAACATCTCCGATGACCACAACGGCATCATCGACCTGCCCGAGGATGCGCCGGTCGGCACGTCGTTTGCCTCTTATGCCGGTCTCGACGACCCGGTCATCGAAATCAACCTGACGCCGAACCGTCCTGACTGCACGTCAGTTTTCGGTATCGCCCGTGATCTGGCCGCTTCCGGTTTGGGCAAGCTCAAGGCGCCTAAGGCTCCGGCATTCAAGGTCGAGGGAGAGACCCCGCATCAGGTCAAGCTTGAGCTCGAAGACCATCTCTGCCCCGGTTTCGCCTATCGCCTGGTGCGCGGCGTGAAGAACGGCCCTAGCCCGAAGTGGATGCAGCAGCGTCTGCTGTCGATCGGCTTGCGTCCGATCTCGGCGCTGGTCGACGTCACCAACTACATGACCTTCGACCAGGGCCGTCCGATGCACGTCTTCGACGCCGACAAGGTTAAGGGCGCGCTTGTCGTGCGCCGGGCGAAGGAGGGCGAGGAGATCCTCGCGCTCGATACCCGCACCTACAAGTTGAACCCGAACAACGTCGTCATCGCCGACGACAATGGCCCGGAATCCATCGGCGGCATCATGGGCGGCGAGCATTCGGGCTGCGACGAGAACACCGTCAACGTCCTGATCGAGTCGGCCCTCTGGGATCCGATCAACATCGCCAAGACCGGCCGCGCCCATGGCATCATCACCGATGCGCGCTACCGCTTCGAGCGTGGCGTCGATCCGGAATACATGATCCCGGGTCTGGAGCGCACGACCGAGCTGGTGCTCGAGATGTGTGGTGGCACGGCAGCGGCAGCGAAAGTCGAGGGCTATAAGGGTCACCAGAAGAAGGTGGTCGATTTTCCCTATTCGGAAGTCAAGCGCCTGACCGGTCTGACCGTTTCCAACGAGGAGTCGCGCCAGATCCTGACAGCCCTCGGCTTCGAGATCCTGTCGGGCGACGAGACCTCGGCCAAGGTTTCCGTCCCCTCCTGGCGTCCTGATGTCGACGGCAAGGCCGACCTCGTCGAAGAGGTCATGCGCATGTTTGGCGTCGACAAGATCAAGCCGGAACCGCTGCCGCCGACCGGTTCGGTCAATGGCAAGATCCTGACCACGCTGCAGATCCGCACGCGGTCTGCCCGCCGGGCACTTGCCTCGCGCGGCATGCTGGAAGCAGTCACCTGGTCCTTCATTTCGGCCGAGCATGCCAGGCTCTTCGGCGGCGGCAGCGACAAGCTGAAGCTCGTCAACCCGATTGCGGCTGACATGTCCGACATGCGGCCTTCGCTGCTGCCGGGCCTGCTGACCGCTGCCCAGCGCAATGCTGACCGTGGCTTTGGCGATGTGGCGATCTTCGAAGTTTCCGGCACCTATGAGGGCGACACGCCCGACAGCCAGCGTCGCGTTGCCGGTGGCGTGCGTCGTGGCACGGCCTCGATCGCCGGTGCCGGCCGCATGTGGTCCAACCAGGCCAAGGGCGGCGGCAAGCCGGTCGATGTCTTCGACGCCAAGGCGGACGCACTCGCCGTGCTCGAAGCCTGCGGCATTCCGATGAGCAATGTGCAGATCGAGCAGGGTGGCCCGGAATGGTATCACCCCGGCCGGTCCGGCACGATCAAGGCAGGCCCCAAGGTCATTCTCGGCACCTTCGGTGAATTCCATCCGAAGACGCTGGAAGCGCTTGACGTCTCCGGCACGCTC
>JAIXSF010000151.1 GCA_027484835.1 Rhizobiaceae bacterium
ACCGAAGCCCTGCACCCGCACAGTTCGCGATACAAGCGGGGCAAGAGCGGTTCTCCATCTACATTCGCAAGCAAAACGCTACCAAGCCCAGAAAGGCGACTGTCGATCTGGGTCTGAAACTCTCTGGCACTGTGCCGGTTGAACTGAGTGTCGAGCAAGCCCCGGCATCCGGACGCGCGAGGATTGCCGTATATGCGGAAAGTCTTTCAAGGCAGTTTCTGGTTGATTGGGACAGCGCAGAAGAACTCGATGAGGACTGGTCTGAACTACTTGCCAAATTGGAGAAGCCAGAACCGACAGTTCCAAGTCGTCTGGTCATTCCTTGCTCCAAAGCTCTGTGGGACGAGAGTGTCTTCGAAATGGGTTTCGCGCAGCTCGTGAACGCGAACGCCAACGCTGCCGAGGTCGATTGGAAAGCATTGGCCGACAAAGCAGATGATCGATACGCACGGTCTTATGCCGTTTCGAGCGATGGCCAGCTTCCATCCGACATCGACGACGTAACACTCACAAATCTAAGAAAGCTTATTGATCAAGCGATTACTCAGTTGAAGTTGCGCTTATCGGGTGATTTGGAAGCCGGTAACGACTCTCTCCGGTTTCTGACTTGGCTGTTCAGGCTTTGTCCGAACGATGTAGCGATCGTCCTTCTTGATGCATGGGACCAACAGGTGTCGGGCCACAAGCTATTCAAATTCGCACCCAGTTGGACACTCGCGTATCAAGGCTTTGGGCGGATCGTTTCGGACAAGACTCTTGAGTTGCGAGCGATACACAAGATTCTTCAGAAGCCGATACAAAAGTGGGTTTGGCAGCGTGAAACTGCAGCACTGGCCTTCATGCTCTCACGATCTGAAACCGCACCCAGACAGCTTACACGGCAGAATGTCGAACTCCTTGCGAAGCGGGTGCTTTTAGAGTTCAAAGAAAACCTTGGCACTGCTTACAACAAGTTTCACTACGCACCGTTTCTTCTGGTCGGCCTGATCCGTTGGCGAATGGTCGATAGACATGCCCTGGTCATAGGAACCGATCCAGTTGCTGACGCCCTCGCCAAAGCAACAAGAAAAACCTTGGCTGACCTCGAACATCAAAGCCGCGCCAACGCCCGGGGCAAGTATCAGATGATCCTCGAGCAAATCCTGGAAGAGCTACAGGGCCAGGGCTCGAACCCTGACCTGCTGCTCGATATCTATGCGGGCGAAGAGGGCTAAAACGGATCGTTGCTTGGGCCCGCAACGTGTGCAGCTCCCTTAAATGCCTAGAAATGCCGCGCATAACTGCGCCAAGTTTTAGACGGTCATCACTCAAGAATAGCCTCGACGCAGATCCTTACGTGGAGTGTTACGCTCAGCTTCGCTCTCGTTATCGGTTAAGGAGGATATGGCGGGGATCTTCCTTCGACTTACCAAGTGACTCTGACTGGAGAGAATGTCGGACGCAGCGCCAGTTCACGCACCTCTGCTATTGTGCGCCGGATGACTGGCCAACGCGCCGACCAGCAATAAATTCCATACTGATTTGGGGCTTGCAAGGCTGATATTCGGCGCGATGCCAGACAAGTAGTTATGTAGTTATGGCCCACCGAGGCAAAAGCTCTCCCAATCCATCATCATCGGTCGCCGCTGATCCAAAAGATCGGTCCGGTGATATGCAGCCTCAACAGCATTCTTCACGGTATGCGCAAGGGCCCGCTCAGCCAAATCCCGCGGATAGCCGTTCTCCGACGCCCAGTCCCGAAAGCTTGATCTGAAACCATGCGCTGTCGCATGTCGTCCTGGTGTGTCGCTTTCGACTTTATGATGGTGCAGGAAGTTCGTTAGCGCCATGTCAGTGACCGCCTTTTTGGTCCGGGATGGGAAGACGAGGCCTTCTCCGCTTTCCGTGAGCTCGAGCCGTTCTTCGAGGATTTCGATCGCTCGCGGTCCCAATGGAACGCGGTGAGCAACCTTGGCTTTCATCCTGGGGGCAGGCACAGTCCAGATCTGATGGGAAAAGTCGATCTCGTGCCACTGCATATGTCGAAGTTCGCCTGAACGGCTGCCCGTTAGGATCACTAGCTCAAGCATCTGTCGCGTACTGTTCGATTCCCCCGCATAGAGAACTTCGGTGAAGAATGTCGGTAACAATCGCCAAGGGAGGGCAGGATGATGCTCGACCCGCTCTCGTTTGCCCGGCTGCTTCGGCAACAACTTGTCAACGACGCCGACGGGGCTTGCCAGAATGAAGCCGTTTGCGGCGGCCCAATTCATCACCGAGTCGCAGCGCTGCTTTACCCGGGATGCGGTTTCCGCTTTCTCCAACCAGATGGGCTTAAGGCAGGCGGCAAAGTCGGCTGGAGCAAGCTCGTCTACGCGAGTCTTGCCAATCTTTGGGAAAACAAACCTTTCAAGCGTGCTGATCCATTGATCACGGTGCTTCTTGTTGCGGAAGCCCTCGGCCTTGTCCGCAAAGTGCTGGCGTGCAGCGTCTGCAAAGGTGGGCACAGCGGCAAGACGAGCGGCCTCCCGTTCCTGCTTACGGCGGATCTCCAAAGGGTCGTTACCGTCGTCAATCACGGTACGTGCTTCGAAAGCCTTCGTCCGGGCTTCCCGGATTGATGTAGTTGGATAACTTCCAAGCCCCATTTCTCGACGCTTACCTGTGGCCGGTGATAGGAAACGCAGGATCCACTTTCCGCTGCCGGGGCTGCCCCCAGGTACAAGATAGAGCCCGACAATCGTACCGTCTGAAACGGCCTTATCGTTCGGTTTCAGCTTGCGTGCCTTGGCGTCGCTGAGCATCTTTTTCGTCTCCTTCATCCACTCCATGAAGGTTTGCTAGCCCGCCATTCAGCCCGCCACAAGTGCCGCGATTTGATGTTACGGGATGAGACGAGATGGCGTGTGGACAAGCTGAATAGTGGGAAAAGAACTTTTAGATACAATATGATATGAGACAGATTAGGCTTGGCTGATCAGCTGGCGGGAGCGGCCACCCTGTCCGCCATAATCCCGACAATACAGGTTTCGTTGATCCGTGAGGCGCCCGCCGCGCCCGTGGCAACTTATGTGTGGCCAGCGGTTTTCCCGCTTTCCCTCCGTTTCCCGTCCTTCCTCGGTTCGGAACCTCGGCATCTCTCCCTCGTTCTTTGCGAGTACGGTTCATTGTGAGGAAAGAAACATGGCCAAGAACATTCGCAAGGGCGACAAGGTTGAATGGCAGACCAGCCAGGGCGCCACCACGGGCAAGGTGGTGAAAAAGCAGACGACGCCGACGAAGATCAAGGGCCATGAGGTCAAGGCCTCCAAGGCAGATCCGCAATTCATTGTCGAGAGCTCGAAGACCGGCAAGCGCGCCGCTCACAAGCCGGAGGCCCTCCACAAGGCCTGATCCCCGAGGGGATCGTGCCGCACCCGTCGGCCTTACATTTTGGTCGCGGGCAGCAACCGGATTGCAGCCATACCGCCCCCCTGCTAGCGTCGTTTTTGGCAAATGCGACGGAATGCGGAGAATGAACCATGTCGGCGGACGAAGCGGCGAAGAGGCCAAGGCTGAAGATCGGCTTCGTGCTGTCGCGATCCTTCACGCTCTCCGCCTTCGCGCTTTTCATCGATACCATTCGGCTTGCGAGCGACGAATATGATCGTTCCGGCCGCGTGCTGGCCGATTGGCAGGTTATTGGCAGCACGCGCCATCTGATCACCTCGAGCTGCGGCGTGCAGGTGGCGCCCACCAGCGATTTCGTCGATCCGAGCCGCTTCGATTACATCGTCGTGGTCGGTGGCCTGCTTGGCCGACAGCCGGCGGTGGATGACCAGACCATTGCTTTCCTGAAAAAGGCGGATGCCCAGAAGGTGCCGCTGATCGGGCTTTGCACCGGCACCTTTATCCTGGCGGAAGCAGGCCTGATGAAGAATCACCAAACCTGTGTCAGCTGGCTGCATTACCAGGAGTTTCGTGATCGCTTTCCCGATCACGAGGTCCGCTCCGACCGGCTTTTCAATCTTGATCGCCGCCGTGGATCCTGCGCCGGCGGCAGCAGCTCGGCCGATCTCGCCGCCTTCATCGTCCGCCAGTATCTCGGTCATGACGCCGAGCGCAATGCGCTCGAAGTGCTGCAGATCGAGAAGGCCCGCACCAACAAGGATATCCAGGTCCGCCGGCCGCTCACCATCGAATGCGACGATCCCCGGGTGAAGGCGGTGCTGATCCTGATGGAGCAGAGCCTCGAAAACGAGCTCACCATCGATCAGCTGGCCCGTTCCGTCGGCCTGTCGCGCCGCCAGCTGGAGCGCCTGTTTGCCCAGAAGATCGATGTCTCTCCGGCCCGCATCTATACGAAGCTCAGGATGGAGCGCGCCAAGATGCTGGTCACCCAGACCAATGCCTCGCTGATCGATATCGCCCTGCAGGTCGGTTTTCAGAACACCTCCCACTTCACCCGCGTCTTCAAGGGCACCTACGGCCGCACACCGGGCCAGATGCGCAGCCACCCCGCCGCCTAGGCATCGCCCCGCCTGTCCTTCGATAGTCCCTGTTTTAGCAAGTCTCCCTGCGACGACATGGGGGCTCATCACCCGCTTGTGAGAGACGCAAGGCGGTGCTAACGGTTCGCGATCTGTCGGGGGATAGAATGGCCGATTGGCGCAACCGGATGAGCTTTGACCGGGCGATACGCATGCTGTGCGTTGTCGCGCTGGTGCTGCTTGGTCTTGCGCACCGGCCTGCCGTTTCGCCGGCGCCGCAATTTTCGACCCAGGAAATCGCCGCGCTCACGCTGCCCGATGGCACAGTGCCCGAGCTCTGCCTGCCGTCGGAAGACGGCAAGGGCAAGATCCACGCCGCCGCATCGGATTGCGAAGCCTGCCGCATCTCTGCTGCAGCAGTTCTGCCCGTGCCGGCCGATGCCGTCGGCATCCGCATGCCGCTCGCTTCTGCCATCATCCTGCCGCAGCCGGCAGAGGCGCATTATCGCCAGCTTTTCCCGCCCGACAGCCATCCCCGCGCACCACCCGTCACCGCCTGATCGAACGTCACGGCCGGCGCAGTCTCGCGCCCGGTTCTCAAGTGTCATCAGGCCGGTGAGCTAGCCCCTTGTGCAGCTCCGGTCGAAATCGGATGTCTGTCATGCTGCAAATGCTCGCCGCCTGCGGAGCGCCGCCTGCGTTCTCGCCCGTTTCTTCCACCCTGTCCCAGCCCCGCTCAGCCTCTCTTGCCGGCCCGCTTCTGCCGCCGCGAACGGTGGTCTTCCTCGAAGGCCTTAGCCCTTCGCCGCAATACCGCGTCGTGGATGGCTGTGTCGCGACCGCCCAGACCCTTGCGGACGGCCGCCGCCAGATCATCGATCTGGTCGGACCGGGTCGCCTGATCGGTCTTCGCTACGGTGATCAGAACCGCTACTCCGCCGAAACGCTCGGCTTCACTCGACTGGAAGCCGTCTCCGAAAGCATGCCGCAGGACGAGCGCGATCGCGCGCTTAGCGAAATGCTCGCCCGCTCCCAGAGCCTCGTCATGCTGCTTGCCGCAAGACCGCTCCCGAGCGTGTCGCCTCCGCCGTCCTTGATCTGGCGCGTCAGTTCGGCCGTCCGGCGCGAGCCCGCAAGCGCGGCGCCGTGACCTTCCACCTCTATCCGACGCGCGGCGATCTCGCCGATTGGCTCGGTCTCACCCTCGAGACCGTCAGCCGCTGCCTCACCCGCCTGAAGAAGGCGGGCCTCATCGATATCCGGCATGGAGACCTCGTCACCGTGCTCGATCCGCAACAGCTCTCGGGCGTCGCTGCCGGCGATCGCTCGCTGTCCCATTGATCCTTCCAACCAGCAGAGACTCAAGGATGACCACCGTTTCCGATTTCTCCCCCGACAAGGCGAACAGCACCGCTCTGTCACGTCGCTTCTACATCACCGCCTGGCGCTGGCATTTCTATGCCGGTCTCTACGTTGCGCCCTTCCTGATCATGCTTGCCGTCACCGGCCTCATCATGCTGTGGACCGCGACACTCTTCGGCCGGGATGGTGAAAAGATCTACACGGTCGTACCGCAGGCAACCGTCGCCTCCGTGTCCGCCCAGGCCGGAGCCGCGACCCTGGCGATCCCCGGCCGGATCATCCTGTACATCGCGCCGCGGACCCCCGAGCAGTCATCGCTCTTCCGCATCAATCAGGGCGATGCCTCCTTCATGGTGGCCGTCGATCCGTACAAGGCGGAGGTTCTGGGCAACTGGGAACGGCGCAATGGTCTGTATGATCTCGCCGACACCATCCACGGCACGCTTCTGATCGGGGAACTCGGAGACCGCCTGATCGAGATCGCCGCCGGCTTCGGCATCGTGCTCGTCGTCACCGGCCTCTATCTGTGGTGGCCGCGTGACGGCCGCGGTTTCGGCTCGGTACTCGTCCCGCAGCTCGCTGCCAAGGGTCGCCAGCTGTGGAAGTCGCTGCATCTGACGGTCGGCTTCTATGCTTCGCTCTTTCTCGTCATCTTCCTGCTGTCGGGTCTCACCTGGGCCGGCATCTGGGGCGAGAAGTTCACGCAGGCCTGGAGCACCTTCCCGGCAGAGAAGTGGGACAATGTGCCCCTGTCGGACAAGACCCATGCCAGCATGAACCATGGCGGCATCAAGCAGGTCCCGTGGACGCTGGAACAGACGCCGATGCCGGCCTCCGGCTCGGATGCCGGCATAACCGGCACCCCGGATGGCGAACCCGTCAATCTCGATGCCATCGTCACGCTCGCTCGCACACTCGGCTTCGACCAGCGTTTCCAGCTGGCTTTCCCCGGCGACGAGACGGCGGTCTGGACCATCTCCCGAGACACGATGAGCAATGACAGCGCCAACCCGCTGATGGACCGGACCGTCCATATCGACCAGTATACCGGCCGCATCCTCGCCGATGTCGGCTTCTCCGACTATGGCGTAGCCGGCAAGGCCATGGCAGCAGGGGTTGCCTTCCACGAGGGCGACATGGGCCTCTGGAACCTCGTTTTTGTCAACGTCTTCTGTCTGTCGGTCATCTTCCTCTCGGGCAGCGGCTTCGTCATGTGGTGGAAGCGCCGCCCCAAGGGGGCCGCCCGCCTGATGGCTCCGACCGTCGGTGAGCCCGGACCGCTCTGGAAGACCGGAGCGCTGGTCATGCTGGGAACGGCACTGCTCTTCCCGCTTTCCGGCGCCGTCCTGTTGGCCGTTCTTCTCCTCGACCTCCTCGTCTTCCGCCACATCGCCCCGTTGAAGAAGGCGCTCAGCTGATCAAACATCCGGGCGGCATGTCCACCATGCCGCCCGCCACGGGCCTTCAGCCGGAACATCGTCAGCATCCGGGTGTTCGATAGGACAAAGCCATGGAGGAGAGACCCGATGGACATCGACAAAGAGGACGCACCGGCCTGGGAAAACAGACCGGATGAGAAGCGGATGACGGCCCCTCTCGAACTGAAGGCTCGTCAGAATGATGCGGCCGTCACCGCCCATGGCAATGATGAGCGGCCGGAGCGGCTCAACGTCTACCGTCTGCAGCCCATCGCCGAAGCCGATGACCCCCGCTGGGAAAACTCGCCGTTCCAGGGCGCCGTTGTGGTTGCCGCGCGCACGTCAGGCGATGCGCGCATCGTCGCTGCAGGAAGCGAACTCGATTATATGGAAATCGATGCCAAACCCGCCGAAGACGTGACCACATCCATGGCCAGCGCCTTCCGCTCGGACAAACTCTATACCGTGATCGAAATTGACCGTGACCGGACCGATCTTCGTCGTGGCCTTCTCGAAGGCGATATCGCCATCGACGTTATCCGTCCGGTGCAGGACTAAAACGGCTTCGAGGGATGCGGGCTGTCCTCATAGGCGCCCCAGATCGATTGGTCGAAATTGATCGTCGCGCCGGTCATCAACCCTGATTCCTCGGAGGAGAGATAGGCGCAGGCCCGCGCCACCTCGGCGGGGTCGACCAGCCGCCCGAAAGGCTGCTTCGCCGCCGCCGCTGCCAGCCAGTCCTCGGGTGCGCCATGGAACTCGCGCTGGATCCGGTCCTCCCCGTCGCTCGCCATCCAGCCGATATTGAGCGCGTTTACCCGGATGCGGTTCTTCAGGAGCGCAAAGGCCGTATTGCGCGTCAGCGTATCGAGCGCACCCTTGGAGGCGCAATAGGCCGCAATGAAGGGCTGGCCGGCCATCGCCGACATCGAGGAGATGTTAACGATCGTGCCTTCCGTCTTCGTCTCCAGCATCAGCTTGATTGCCTCCTGCATCAGGAAGAACGGCGCGCGCGTGTTGATCGCAAACATCCGGTCGAAAAGCGCAGGATCCGTGTCGAGGATCGTGCCCCGGTCGGTGATCGCAGCGACATTCACCAGTGCGTCGAGCCTTCCGAAGGTTTCGCGAGCAGCTAAGATCACCTTGCGGCAGTCTTCGACCTGCTCGAGATCGGCAGCCACGAAGTGCACCTTGGTGTCGTAGGCATCGCCGATCGCTTTCGCCCGGGACTCACCTTTCGCGACGCTGCGCCCGCAAATCACCAGGCCCGCTGCACCGCGCTCGGCAAACAGCCGTGCCACCTCGGCGCCCAGCCCCTGCGTTCCCCCCGTAACGACCGCGATCTTGCCATCCAGACGACTCATGCTCTTCCTCCTGCCAGGCGCCGCAACCTGCGACGCAGGCCGCCATTTGGCCCGGAGTGAGCCTCCGTCACAAGCCCTGACGAAGGCGCGCAAGACATGAAATTTATCGCGGCGTGCCGGTCATGGAGGAGGTCAAGGACGTGGCCCGCCCCTGATTGTTGCGAGCAGGCTCAGCCTTCGAAGTCACCCTCGGCATTCACCTCGCGGCCCCCGACAATGATCGCCCGCTTGCCGACATGGTTGGCAGCCCCGACGATGCCTTCCTGCTCCATGCGCTCGACCAGCGAGGCGGCCTTGTTGTAGCCGATCGAAAGACGGCGCTGGATATAGGATGTCGAGCACTTCTTGTCGCGCAGCACCACCTTGACCGCCTTGTCGTAGAGGTCGTTGCCGTCCTCTTCGCCCATGGCGCTCTTGTCGAACACGGCGA
>JAIXSF010000229.1 GCA_027484835.1 Rhizobiaceae bacterium
CAGATAGGCGATATCCGGATCGGCCAGCAGTTCCTTAGCCCGCGCGATGATCGACCCGGTCGGCACAACGCCGCCGCTGCCGTAGACGATGCGGTCGTCGGCGCCATAGCCGCGGACGATATAGTCCGGACTACCGAGCATCGGCGGCAGTATTTCACGCGCTTCGTAGGAAGCGCAGGGCTCCGCATGCAGGAAGATCGGTCCAGTCTCGGCATAGGGCTGCAGCGCGGGGAAGGGACGATACGCAAGTGTCAGATAGGCTTCTCCCGCCTTGATGTCACCGAGGCAGTGGCGGCAGGGATAGCCGCCGGGCGAGATGCGCCGCTCCGGTGTGAGACCATAGGCGTCGGGCGCCAGCCCACGATAGGCTGTAGCTTCGCTGGAAGGCATGGCGACGAAGGCGAGAAAGCACATGGCGGAAGGCTCCTGTTGATCTGTCTCAAACAGGGTTGCCCATCCCCGGCCGCGCGCCCACCCGAAACCTGTGGAGTGCAGGAAATCCCAAAAAAAGCGGTTCTTCGAAGATTAACCTGTGCGCTAGATAATCGGGCAACCAACAGGGTTTTCGGGGGCTCACATGACTTCTTTGAAGGCGGCGGCAGCCGCCATTTTGGCGATGACCGCAAGCTATCTCTGGCAGCCGGCGACGGCAGTAAGGGCAGCCGAACTGACCGCCGAGCAGATCGAGGAAGGCCAGCGCTTCGTCGTCAACAACGCTATCTTCATCCTCTTCCATGAGGCCGGCCACATGCTGGTGTCGGAATTCAACCTGCCGGTGTTAGGTCGCGAGGAAGATGCCGTCGACGCGCTCTCCTCCGTTTTGCTGCTGGGCGCCGAGGACGAAGAGCTGAATACCACGATCCAGGACGCAGCCGACGGCTGGTTCCTGCTCGACGAGGCCAAGGAAGACGGCCCCCAGGAGGACGACTTCATGGGGACGCATGGCCTCGACCGCCAGCGCGCCTTTGCGATCGTCTGCATGATGACCGGGGCGAATGCCGAATTCTTCAAGGTCTTTGCCGATTCGCTCGATTTCCCGCAGGAGCGCCGCGACGAATGCGCCTTCGAATACGAGAAGGCGCGCGACAGCTGGATGAGCCTTTTGGCCGCCAACAAAAAGGAAGGCGCAAAGACCAAATTCACGGTCACCTATGAGCCGGCCGGCAACGAGGACCTGCAGGGCTTTGCCGACCTTTTGAAGAGCGCGAGCGCCCTGGAGACGATCGCGACCGTGTTCGGCACAGGCTACGACCTGAAGGACGGCATCAAGATTACCGGCAAGACCTGCGGCACCGAAAACGCCTTCTGGTACGCCGAAGACCGCGAAATCACCTATTGCTACGAGATGGCGGCCTTCCATGCCGCCCTGATCACCAACTGGTTCGAGAACCAGGCCGAGGAAGAGGCAGGCGCTGACGACGAGATGGCCACGGACGATACGGCCACCGACGATGCGGCTGCCGACGAGACGGCTGCCGACGATGCGGCTGCCTACGAGACGGGCGAAGAGCAGTCCGAGCCAACCGCCGTCAAACTGAAGAAGAAGGAATAGGCGACGCCTCAGGCGTCGCGTTTGATGAGCGCAAGCAGCTCTTGGTCGGTCATCGGATCGACCAGAGCGTCATAAGTCCCGACAGGCGAGAAGCCGAACTGCTGGTAAAGCTGTAGTGCGCGGGGGTGATCGAGCGAATTGGTGGTGACGGTCACCCTCTTCGGATTGGTGGCCCAGGCGGCGTAGAGACACTGCAGCAGGAACCATTTGCCGATGCCGAGCCCGAGCGCGTGTTCGAAAAGGCCGAAATAGGAGAGCTCGACGAGGTCGTCGCTTTCCTGCGACAGCTCGTAGAAGCCGGCGGGCGCGCCATTCACGTAAAGAACCGAGATCGATACCTTTTGATGATGGATGATCGCCTTCAGCTGATCGTCCGGCAAACGCAGTCGCTCGTACCAGTGCCAGCGGGTGCCGACCTGGCGATGCAGAAAGCGATAGAAGGGCAGCGGGATTTCATGCGTGCGCATGATCGCCGTCTGAATGTTGACCGGCACCGGCAGGCTGGACTTCGGCGGCGCCGTCATTTCGAGCCGGGTGACATGGGCCGTGAGCGGTCCTGATGTCTTCGAGGCAAGTGAGGCAGCGGGGCCGGTCACGACCGGCGTGTCGGACTTCGAACCCCATTCCGACCAGGAGCCGTCATAGAGTGAATTGTCGGTATGCCCGAGGCTTTCCAGCGCGAGCGTGACGACCGCGGCCGTGACACCCGAGCCGCACGAGGTGACGACGGGAGTGTTGAGATCGATGCCGGCATCCGTGAAGATCGACCGGAGTGTGGCAAGATCCTTGAAGCGGCCGTTTTCCGACAGCGAAGCGGCAGGCACGCTGCGCGCACCCGGCATGTGGCCGGAGCGCATGCCGGCGCGCGGCTCAGGCTCCTCGCCGGTAAAGCGGCCGGCGGGACGGGCATCGGCAATCTGCTTGTCGCCTTCGTCGGCAATCCCGGACATCTGGTCGAAGGAGGTGAGCTTCGCCCGGTCGAACTGCGCCTCGAAGGTGACGGGTGCAGGTTCCGGCAGATCGGTTTCCAGGCGACGCCCTTCAGCTTTCCAGCCGTCGAGACCACCGTCGAGCACGTAGACGCGGCGCGCGCCCATGACGCGGAACATCCACCAGACGCGAGGCGCCGAGAAGAAGCCGGGACCGTCATAGACCACGATCGTATCGTCGGCAGAAATGCCGAGCTGGCCGACGGCCTGGGCGAAGAAGGACGGCGAGGGCAGTGAATGGGGCAGGCCGGTCGAGGTGTCGGCGATCACATCCTGGTCGAAGAAGACCGCACCCGGAATATGGCCGGAGGCATATTCCATGGCGCCGTTGCGGTTATGCGCCGGCAGATACCAGGAGGCGTCGACAACTTGAAATCCGGGCGCCCCGAGGTTCTTTTCGACCCAATCCGCCGAAACGACGAAACGGCTTCTCTCACCCGACATGCACTTCTCCCGTGACGTTCCTTGGGCTTAAACCTCCGGGGCTCCAAAGCGAATGCGGAACCGGCGGTTCTCTTTGCCCTTCTTTTCGATCTTGGCGATATGAATCGCACCGACCTCCTGGGTCTCCGAAACATGTGTGCCCCCGCAGGGCTGGCTGTCAACGGCGGAGTTCTCGCCGATACAGACAAGGCTAACGCGGCCAAGGCCAACCGGCGGGCGGACATTCTTCGATTTGACGATGCCGGGGTTCGCCGCAAGCTCCTCGTCGGTGATCCACTGGAGATAGACGGGGTGGTTTTCGGCCACGAGTTTCATCAGGTCTGACGTCACCTGGTCCTTGTCGATGGTGTCGCTCATGTCGAAATCGACCCGGCTTTCGTCTTCGCCGACGGCAGCACCGGTGATCGGAAAAGGGCAGACGACGGAGAGCAGGTGGCAGGCCGTGTGCATGCGCATGAGCTTGTAGCGGCGCGGCCAGTCGACATGCAGCACGAGCTTTTCGCCGACCGCGGGCAGGGGCTCGCCGTCGACAGGGCGGTGCAGGATCACGTCCTTGGTGGCGCCGTGACGGGTCTCGCCGAGCTGGATGTGAATTCCGTCTTCGCGCTCGAAGAAGCCGGTGTCGCCCGGCTGGCCACCGGATGCGGCATAAAAGCAGGTCTGGTCGAGTTCGACGGCGCCATCCTCATGCACGGCCGTGACCACCGCCTCCGCCGTCGAGAGATAAAAATCGTCGCGGTAGAGGGCGATGGTGGTCATGGCATTGCTTTCGATGGATATCAGACGGTCTCGAAGGGCAGGTCGAAATCCGCGCGCTTTTCCAGCCAGGCAGGGACCGGCAAGTTCTTCGAGCGCAGGAAATCCGGATTGAACAGCTTCGACTGGTAGCGGTTGCCGTAGTCGCAGAGGATCGTCACGATCGTGTGGCCGGGGCCGAGATCCCGGGCCAGACGCATGGCGCCGGCGATGTTGATGCCCGAAGAGCCGCCGAGGCACAGGCCCTCGTTCTCGACGATATCGAAGACGATGTCGAGCGCTTCGGAATCGGGGATCTGATAGGCGTAGTCGGGCGTGAATCCTTCAAGATTGGCCGTGATGCGGCCCTGGCCGATGCCCTCGGTGATCGAGGAGCCCGAGGATTTGAGCTCGCCGTTCTTGTAGTATTCGAAGAGGGCAGCGCCTTCCGGATCGGCAATGCCGATCTTGACGGAGGGCTTCATGTTGCGAAGGCCAATCCCGGTGCCGGCAAGCGTGCCGCCAGAGCCAACGGCGCAGATGAAGCCATCGACAGCGCCGCCGGTCTGCTCGAAGATTTCCTTCGCCGTCGTTGCGATATGGGCGTCGCGGTTCACGGTGTTGTCGAACTGGTTGGCCCAGATCGCGCCGTTCGGCTCGCTCTTGGCCAGCTGTTCGGCCAGACGACCGGAAATCTTCACATAATTGTTCGGGTTCTTGTAAGGGACAGCCGGCACTTCGACGAGTTCGGCGCCGAGCAGTTTCAGCGCGTCCTTCTTCTCCTGGCTCTGGGTTTCCGGGATGACGATCACTGTGCGATAGCCGAGTGCCTTGGCAACCAGCGTCAGGCCAATGCCGGTATTGCCGGCCGTGCCCTCGACGATCACGCCGCCGGGGCGCAGAAGCCCGCGCCGCTCGGCATCACGGATGATGAACAGCGCCGCACGATCCTTCACCGACTGGCCGGGATTGAGAAATTCGGCCTTGCCGAGAATGGTGCAGCCGGTCGCCTGCGAGGCGCCTTTCAGCCGGATGAGGGGCGTGTTGCCGATCGCCTCGAGCACGGAAGGGTGGAATGCCATGATGTCTGCCTTTTTTGTCTGACGCGGACACTAGAACCAAAAGCGCGGGGAAGAAAACCGGAAAACCACATGAATTTGTCCTTCTGGACAAGATTATGCGGGGCAAACGGCCGTCGCGGAAATGAACCCGCCTTTTCGGCTTCAGGGCAGGAAATGGCAAGGAATGGCTTTTCGCGAGGTGGCTGGGGGAGGGAAAATGCGTTCGGGGCAGGGATGAGTTGTGAAGGCTTCGGGTTAAACGCTGTGGGTCCCGGCATCGGCGGGCCCGGGATAGGACATCAGGAACTCACCAAACTTCGGCCCCGGCTTTGCCATCGCCCGTTCCGCCGCCTCTCCACCCTCAACGCTGATCAGCATGGCAGCCTGCTTGCCGTTACGGGTGATCGTGACGAATGGACCGTTGGCGGCTTCGTCCACCAGATTGGCGAATCTTGCCCTGGCACAGCAACAGTCCTGCTCGAGATGCTCGCCTCCGAAAATGACTGTGTGTGATTAGTTTAATGCGTGGCGGAGGATCGGGAATGAAAGAGTTTGAGGGCAAGATCGTCTGCCGATCGTTACAAATTGAAGCATTCTCTTCACCGGATCTTCACGCCTGACCGGGAAGTCTGCTGCCGATGCGGCTCAAGGTTGTGCGCGGAGGGGTGATGCGAAGGATTTTCGTGGCTTTGGCCCTGTGTCTGCCGCTGTCAGGCTGCGATCTCTTCGGTTTCCACGATTGGGAGTGGCACCAGAAACTGACGGTGTCCGTGATGACGCCGGACGGGTTGAAAAGCGGGAGCGCGGTGGTCAGTGTCAATGTCTACGACACACCAAGCTGGTGGGGGCTCGGCGACTTCAGAGGTGCGGGTGCCAGCAGCCTGTCCGGAGAGGCCGTGACAGTCGATCTCGGCAACGGTCGCTACCTGTTCGCGCTGTTGAGCAATTACAGTCACGAGACAACGCGCGAGACCTTCATTTCGAAAGAAGAGCAGCCTCGGACGAAAGCGCAGGTCATCGCGGTCTATGATCGCCTGGAAAAGATGCGCAGCTCGCGTGAGCTTGAGCCTGAGCACTATCCGCTTCTCGTTAATTTTGACGACATCCAAGACCCTGAAACCGTGCGCAGCGTCGACCCCGGCGATCTCACCACCACATTCGGCCCGGGCTATCGGCTGAACGCCATCACCCTATCAATCACCGATGAGTCAGTGACCAGGGGCGAGGTGGAGGAGGTTCTAACCAATGACTTCTTCAGGTCTTGGGCAGCCATCCACAACGACGCTTTGGCGGCCAGCGGAATTGGGCACGCGTATTTCAAGACCTTTGCTTCTAAGCTCAGTATGGACCAATTCATACGGCATTAGAGCGCGTCGATTCTGCCTAGAGCCTCGATTTCACATTCTTCCAGTGAAGAAATGAAGCGGAACACCCAAGCTCTCACTCCGCCTTCAACCCCTGAAACGCCGCCATCGCCGCATCCCTGGCCTTGCCGTGATCGACGATCGGCTTCGGATAGGTCTTGCCGAGGCTGACGCCAGCGTCCTTGAGCACCGTGAGCGGCGCCTCCGATGGTTTGTGGATGAACTTGTTCGGCATGTCCTTCAGTTCCGGCACGAAGCGGCGGATGTATGCGCCTTCGGGGTCGAATTTTTCCCCCTGGCTGGTGGGATTGAAAATGCGGAAGAAGGGGGCGGCGTCGGCGCCGGAGCCGGCGACCCATTGCCAGCTGGCGGCATTCGACGCCGGGTCGGCATCCACAAGCGTATCGCGGAACCAGCGTTCGCCTTCGCGCCAGTCGACGAGCAGGTCCTTGATCAGGAAGGATGCGACGATCATGCGCACGCGGTTGTGCATGAAGCCGGTCTGCCAGAGCTGGCGCATGCCGGCATCGACGATCGGATAGCCCGTCTGGCCGCGCTGCCATTTTTCAAGGAGGTCCGGGGCGTTACGCCATGGGAAGGCGTCGAACTTGGCGTTCCAGTTTCTCGTCGCGAGATAGGGGAAATGGAAGAGCAGGTGATAGGAGAAGTCGCGCCAGACGAGTTCCTTGCGGAAATGCATGGTGTCCTCGTCGGAATAGTCGTCAGACAGCCCGCGCGTTGCGTCCCAGACGGAGGCAGGTGAGAGTTCACCGTGCGCCAGATGCGGAGACAGCATCGACACATGGGCCTCGCCGGGGAAGTCGCGCCGTGTACGGTAGCCTTTCAGTCCGGATTTGATGAAGGCCGCGAGCCGCTTGTGGGCGCCTGCCTCGCCCGGCTGCCATTCGGGCTCGAACCCCTTGGCCCAGTTTGGTTTTGTCGGCAGCAGGTCCCAGTCCGCAAGCTTTTCGCTTTTCGGCCATCGATCGGGAGTGTTCAGCGATTTCGGCGCCGGGATCGGCTCGGGCGGCTCGCCGGAACCATCGAGCGCCTTCCAGAAAGGCGTGTAGACGCGGAAATGACCACCGGCCCCGGTCTTCAGCTTCGTCGGCTCATGCAGGATCTGGCCGGCAAAGGTCCGTACTTCGATCCCATCTGCGATCAGCTTTGCCTTCAGCGCCTTGTCGACGGCAATTCCTGATGGATCGTAGCGGCGGTTCCAGTAAACAGCTGACGCGCCTGTGTCGGCAATAAGATCGGCAAGAACCGTGTCGGCAGATCCGGTTCTCAGAACGAGGCGCGCGCCGAGATCGCCGATCGATTTCGCAAACGCCTCGAGCGAATGGTGAAGCCACCACGCCTGCGCTGCCCCCAGCGGCCCGGTGCCGGCATCCTCGGGCTCTCGGATATAAAGGGGGAGGATGCGGAAACCCTCATCGACGGCGGTCGCCAGCGCCGCATGGTCGATGAGGCGGAGATCCTTGCGGAACCAGAGGATGAGCGTCTTGTCAGAATGGGGCATGCGTTGTTCTTCTTCGTTGGCTTTCAATGCCATACGAAGCATGGCCGCCAGAAGATCACGGCGTGTTCACGAATCCGCGTTGGCAGGCGCAGGCGGGCAGCGGAAGGATCAGGCCGCAGAACGGCCGGCTGCTGCGCTGCGGGCTTGTTCGGCGCGCAGCATCGCCATGATCTGCTGCGCGTTTTCCCGCACATAGAGGCGGTGCAGCTTTTCGGCGACCGGGGCGGTCGTCAGCAGGCAGGTATAGCCCTCGCGCTCGTACCAGCGGAAATCCACCACGTTGTTCATGTTGACGTAGAAGGGAAAGCCGTCCCCGTCGTGAAGTTCTAGCCACATCGGCCGTCCTCCTTGCATGCCTGTTTCGTGTCGTTGGAGATAGCACCCAAAGATGAAGAGGGGGTTTCGGGGCGGTGCCGGAAGGCGTCCTGAGGTGGTTTGGGGCTGTTGGGGGCGCTTCGGAGCCGGAGGGTTCAGGCAACCATGTCGACGGCGGCGGCGGCCAGCCACCCGGCTCCATAGCCCAGGGCAGCATTGATGGTGGCTTCGACAGCAAGGAGTACCCCGTAACCGGGCCTTTCCTGTCTGGCAATTTGCAGACGCAGTCCGATGATGCCGATCAGAAAAGGAGCGCCGATGGCGACTGTCTCGAGAAGGTAGTCGCGACCGTAGAAACCGAGAAAGAGGAACGGGAGAAGGAGGAGGGACAAAATCCAGGAATTGAAGCGCACAAAGCTCTTCTTGATATCTCCCCAAAGGATATCCCTTGCCTCCTCGATCATGCCTTTCCAGTCCATGGCATCGCCCCGCCGCAGATCAAGCGCGATGAGGCTATGACCGCATCCGCATGGGGTCAAGGCGGTCAGAGAGCAGGGGACAACGTTGTAAATCTGGAAAAAGAAACAGCGAGAGACGACCGGGCTGGAAAAAGAAAAAGGCCCGCAGCGGTCAGACGCGCGGGCCTTAGTCGAATAAGATGGCTCCCCGGGCCGGATTCGAACCGGCGACCTGTCGATTAACAGTCGAATGCTCTACCGCTGAGCTACCAGGGAACAGCCGCTTGGCGCGGTGTGAGCGGGGTAATACTGATGCTCGCTCCGTTTGCCAAGCGGTTTTTCAAAAAAAATGTCATCGTCTTGTTTTTAATCGTGGGCATCCCATCTGCAGAAGCGCTGAAAGGGGCGCAAAACCCCCTGAAACAAGGAGCTTTCTGCATGCCCGAACGCCGTTACCGGCTCGATCACGCGCGAGGGCGTCTCGTGCTGGGCGGGCTCGAAATTCCGGTCCCGCGCTCGAGAACCGGTCGAATCGTGACCGGCTCGGCCTTGGTCGGCGGCGGGATTCTCGGCTTCCTGCCCGTGCTCGGCTTCTGGATGGTGCCCCTCGGCCTCGTCGTTCTGTCCCACGATATCCCGGCCGTGCGCAGGCGCAGGCGCCGCGTCACCGTCTGGTGGTATCGTCGCAAACAGCAGTCGCGATCAGGCTCCGAGAGCTGACAGGCCGCCCCGCAGCGACTTTCCCCACATGTCATAGTGAAATGACCCGCCGACTGCAGATCTCTACTGTAGACGGACTCGATCGCGATCGAGAACGAGCCAGGAGCCGTTTCGTTCCCGGAAAAGGCGACATGACATGACCCTGTGTGTTCCGGCGGAGAGTTCCTTGATTCTGACGCCGAGAGATTTCCGCATCATCGATCTTGCCATGCGGGCCGCCGAACCGGTCGAGCCCGTCCCATTGGATCAAGGCCATCGGGAAGCCGTCGGCAAGGCCGTGATCCGGCTTTACACGTCTGGCATGACCGATCCCGGCCAACTGGCTGAAGCCGCAAGCGCCATGGCTGCGACTCGTCTGCTCGACCGCCGCCGGTGGCGTGGAGACAACTGACGGATGGGCCGGGGAGGGCACGTCCCGGCATCCACAGAAGCGCCAAGATATTTGATGAATTTCCCCTTGCGCTCACTCTCGATCCGTTCTAAATGCCGCCCACCACACGCACTTTTATACCCGGATGGCCTCGTGGCGGAGTGGTGACGCAGAGGACTGCAAATCCTTGTACCCCGGTTCAATTCCGGGCGAGGCCTCCATCCGAACCTTCCAGAGACATGATTGATTTGGCGGCAGATGCAGCGCGTGAATGGCGCTGTGGGCGGTCTTTATCGGCCAAGTTTGCGCCGATCCGCGCCACTTGGGCGGTGCGCCCGATCTTGGCCGATCGCTCCGATTGCGTGGTCGCAGACACTCTCTCATGAGCATGGGGCTTGCAACCATCGGAGCCCATAATCATGCGTCACATCCATACCCTTCTTCTCGCAGCCGGCCTTGCGGTCGTCGCCTGTCCGGCCCTGGCGGAAAACCTGTCCTTCACGCTCGCCAACGAAACCGAAAACATGATCGTGCAGTTCTATGCGACGCCCGCCGATGGCGGCACCCGCAGCGAACTTCTGAAGAAGAAGGGGCTCTATGGTGGTCAGTCGCGCATGCTGACGATCGCCGACGGCACGGACGCCTGCGTCTACAAGATCCGTGCGGTCTTCGAGGACGACAGCTTCTATGACGTCCGCGATCAGGTCGATTTCTGCGAAGCAGACAGCTACACGCTGGCGGACTGATCCGTCTCATAAGCGGCTGTGTTACGGCGCAGCCGCGATATTCTCGTGTGCGAGGGGTCGACCGGCTTGAAAGCGCCTCGGCGTGCAATTAAAGACACGGGTGCAATTAGCCGCTATGGCCGGTCGACACGGGGCGCGAACGATATGATGGATTACGCAGCAGCACGCACCAAGATGGTGGACAACCAGATCAGGACGACGGACGTCACGTCCCATTCCGTGCTGAATGCCTTCCTCTCGGTGCCGCGCGAAGCCTTCGTTCCGGCCGAGTTGAAGCCGCTTGCCTATATCGACGAGGACATGCAGGTCTGTCCGGCCCAGAACGGCAACCCGGCCCGCTACATCATGGAGCCGTCGCCGCTCGCCAAGCTCCTGCAGCTGGCGGCCATCACCAAGGACGACGTCGTGCTCGAAATCGGCTGCGGTGCCGGTTATGCAGCCGCACTGCTGTCCCTGATCGCCGGTTCGGTTGTGGCGACCGAGAGCGATGAGTCGCTGGTTGCAAAGGCCAGCGAAAAGCTCTCCGAACTCGGCTACGACAATGTCGCCGTCGTGTCCGCCCGTCTGGAAGACGGCTATGCCGCAGAAGCCCCCTACGACGTGATCTTCGTCAACGGCTCGGTCGAGCAGCTGCCGGACGGTCTGCTGTCGCAGCTGCGCGAGGGCGGACGCCTGGTCGCCGTTGTCGGTTACGGCAATGCAGCGCGCGCTCGCCTCTATATCAAGAACGGCGGCATGACCTCCTACACGGAATACTTCAACGCCGCGGTCAAGCCGCTGCCGGGCTTCCGCAGGGCTGCCGAATTCGTCTTCTGATCACGACACCGCAACGTCTGTTGAAGGGCCCGCCTCGCGCGGGCTTTTTCATGTCGGGGCAACAAAGTTGTGCATCACGGCAATTCCTGATCTGCGCGTGATTTTTTTCAAGAGGCGCGTATCCTAGGGTGAGCGCGAATCGGCCCGGTGCGCGGCGCCCCGGTCGACAGATTCTAAGGACAACGGGGATTAGTATGGCTCAGCCAAGCGTAGCGCGTGAACCGTCCATGGAAGAGATCCTGGCATCCATCCGCCGGATCATCGAAAGCAACGATCCGGTAAACGGTGGCAGCATCTCGCAGGACGTTTCGGCCCTGTCCGATGACTACGATCAGGGCGAAGACGGCAATGCCTATGATGGCGGCGACTTCGTTGCGGCCAATGATGCGGGCCCGGGTTTTCCGGTATTCCAGCGTGAGGCGGAACGCGCAGACGTGGCGCCCGCGCAGGAACCGGCGCGCCAACCTGTGAACGAGGCGCCAAAGAGCGTGTCACTGGCCGATCTGGCCGCACGTGTGCGCTCGGCCTCCGAGCGCATGGAGCGACCGGTCCAAGCCCAGGCGCCGAGCATTTCCGGCTCGCCGATCCAGGCAACCGTGGTTCAGCCGCGCCGCGAGATGCCACAAGCGACCGAACAGCCGGCACATTCTGCAGCTCCCGTCATGGCGACGCGCCTCTCCGAGATGCGCGACCAGCAGCTGCGTCCGGCGCTTGCGCCAGATCAGGCGCCGCCGGCCATCGAGCGTTCAGCACCGGAATTCGAGCGTCCCGTAGACCCGGCCCCGATGGCACGGATTGCCTCGGTCGAGGTGCGCGTAGAGCGTCAGGAGCCGAGGTTCGTTGAGCCGACTTTCGCCGAGCTGAGCTTTGCGCAACCCGAATTCGAGCCGGCCTATGAAGAGGTTGAGCTCGAAATGCAGACCGCGACGCCGCCCGTCGAGCTGCACCGCGAGCGCGAAGGCGAAAGCCGCGATCTGACGGCGCTGATCTCGGCTGCAACCGTCGAGCAGGTCTCGCGATCCTTCTCGGATCTCGCCGCTGCCTTCGATGGCACGGAGCGTCGGTCGCTCGACG
>JAIXSF010000327.1 GCA_027484835.1 Rhizobiaceae bacterium
CCATGGTCCCCTCAAGCAGAACCTCGCTGCCCTTGGTCAGATACTTTTCGGCTACCTCGCCCAGCTTCTCGTTGAAGATCGCCGCGGATACCCACTCCGTCTTCTCTTTCATGTTGCCTTCGCGGTCCTTGAACCGCTCGGAGACGGCGATGCGGAGGTTCACCACCCTTCCGCCGTTCTGGAATGAGCGAACCTCCGGGTCGCGGCCAAGCCGTCCAAGAACAGTGACGCGAATGAAGCCTGCCATGTGTTTGTTGCCTTCCGTGTGTGCTGAAATTCAGGCGGTATGGTCGCGGTAGGCGTGGCAGCCGGCGCAGATCATGCCCGGCATATCGGCGGAGTCGACGCCGCACTCATCGCAGACCCGCACGGCCACGCCTTCGCTTTCGCTGTTGGCGCGGCGAGCGCGACGCGCCGCGCGATACTGTTCCGCGAACAGCCGTGCGGCGGCCGGGCTGCGCTGGTGGTGCTGCATCCATTCCGTGAGGAACAGCGCGGTCGAAACCTTGGGCGAGCGACCGGCCACCAGATCGGGCATCAGCGCGGGATCGCCCATGGTGAGCTTGCCGAATTGGGTCGGCGTCATGTCATGCGCGGCGAGGAAGCGGTTGATCGTATCGACCAACTGCCGGTCGATGAGGCTGAGCGCCGCGCTCATGGTCTTCGGCGTGACGGGCGACAGGCTGGTGGGAGGCACCGTTACGCCTCCCCCTGGTCGTCGGTCGTGCCGTCATCGGAGACGAGAACCACTTCCTCCTGGCGGGTGGTGAGGGAGTAGGCGCGACCCAGGCCGTGCCGCTTGCGCCAAGCGGCGAAGGTGGCATTCAGCACGGCTTCCAGTTCGGCCTTTTGGGACGCGGAGGGCTGCATGGAGAGGTCGCCGTCCTCGCTCGCCACTTCCTCGTTCTTGTCGTGCCATTGCTCGATGACGTCGTCGGCCGAGAAGATCGCGTCGATGAGCGTCGCGGGCAGGCCCATGCAGAGCGTGACGCACCGCTCGGCGGTATCGAGGTCCAGCTCATCGACGGCATCGGCCAGCGCCGCCTCCCGCGTGTTCGCGCTGGCGCGGGTGTATGCGTCGGGCTCGCTTCCGATGCCGAAATACCAATGCCAGTCCTCGGCGGTGTCGGCCGCGGCGCCGCTGGCGGGGTCTCGGGCGAGCGCGATGCCCGTCATGTCGAGCGTCTCGCCGTCCTTGTCGGTCAGCACGGCGTGGTCATAACCGGCCACCACTAGGGCATCGCGCGTCTCGGTATAGGCGTCGGGGCTGACGGCCAGGGTGGCGAGGGTGTGGGTGTGTCGCATGGTCAGTTCCTCGGGTTGCCGACCGCGGTCATGCTTTGCAGGACCAGATGGCCGGAGGCGTTGAAGAAGTCGCGGCCGAGCCACACCCCGCAGCGCGTGACGCGGTCGGCCTGCTGGGTGGCGCCGTAGCTGGCTGCGATGGCGGCGGTGCTGCCGTCGCGGACCAAGGGGGCGAGGGGCTGCGGGATGCGGCGGGGCTCGGTCATGGTTACACCCCGATCAGCATGGCGGCGGTGGTGGGCCGGGTAAGGCCGACATAGGCGAGTTGCTGCGCCTCCAAGAGCTTCGTCTTGGCGCGCCAGCGGATCGAAGGCATGTCCACAAAGACGCGCCCGAATGTGCTGCCTTGCGAGCCATGCAAAGTGATCGCGTAAACCGGCTGCAGGATCGCCATGCCGCTCTTGAAAGCCTGCAAGTCTTCCCACCGCTTGCGGTTCTGCTTGGCGTCCTTGGCGAGCCGATTGCAGATCGCTTCGTGGTCATCCATGTCCACCGGCATGTGGACCTGCACCGTATCGCTGCTGGTGCCGTCTTCTGTGCCGCTGCCCTTGGCGCTGGGCAGGGTGATAAGCCACGCCGGGAATGCGAACGACCAGCTTTCTACGCCGTCCCGCTCCGGTGCCGTGTAGCGATAGGTCGTGGCCTCGATGGCGAGGACTTCGACTTCCTCGTTGGTGTTGAACAGAATGCTTTCGCCGCGAACCAGCGCAGACAGAAACAGGGCGCGCTCGCCAACAACGAAGGGCGTTGCGACGTTCTCGCCGTAGCGCCACTCGCGCACGCGCTTGTTGATCGTCTCGACGCGGGATCTCGTATAGGCGAGGTAGCGGAAGGCGTCGGGGTTCTCGTCAAACTCAGAGCTACGGAAAGCCTTCTTGATCCAGGCTTCGGCATTGGAGCCTGGCACGAAGATGCCGCGAGTGCCGTCGTGGTTTGGGCGGCACCATGACCAGTCAGCAGGGCCGCGCTGGGTGCGCCGGATGAAGCGCGACGCCTGGATGATCGGGTTGCCTTCGGCCTGGCGCACGATCTCGGTCAGCAGGCTCTTGGACTTGATATCGAAGGCTTGGCTGCGTTCTTCGCCAACGGGCGGAAGCTGGGCCTCGTCGCCGCAGAACAGCACGAAGGCTGCGGACAGATGGCGCCTGATGTGCATCATCATTTCGGCGTTCGGCATACTGGCCTCGTCAACGACGACAATATCGGCGTCGATCGGCTTGGCCTTCTTGTCGCGGACGAAAATCTGCCGC
>JAIXSF010000170.1 GCA_027484835.1 Rhizobiaceae bacterium
AGCTCGGCGCGATCCGGCATCAGGAAGGCGTTGTGAAAAAGACCAGCGGCATTGCGTGGGGCCGCTGCTGCATCGGAACGTGTCGTGAGCGTCAGCAGCACACGGTCACCTGCCCCGAGGTCAACACCGCTTGCACTGCCTTCGATGCGCTTCAGCCCGAGCGCCCGTTCGTAGAACTGCGCCATCGTGTCGAGGTCACGCACCACGAGATGTGCGCGGCCGACATGCACCGGACGGCTAAGAGCAAAGGATTCGGCTTCATGGATCATGGCGGTCATCGGGTTTTCTCCTGCGGCCTGAAGCAGCGCTTAACATGAATATGGCGGAGAATGCTCGTTCACAAAAGATCACATTTCCTCGAAAGATCGTTCGACAATGATTGACGATGAGCTGCCCGCCAAAGTTGATCCTGATCAATGCGGTGCGTCTCTACCGAACGCATTGTGTCCTCATAAAGAGGAAGCACCCGACGGGTGACAAAGGAGAAGCTGATGTACAAGAAGATCATCGTTCCGGTCGATCCGGCTGCCGTTGCCATCGGCGAGAGGATCCTGACAAAGGCAAAGTCGCTGCTCGATGCCGGCGGCGAGATCGTGCTTCTCACCATCATCGAGGACATTCCGGGCTATCTCGCCATCGACGTGCCCGTCGACCTGATCGAGGGCGCGATCAACGATGCGAAGGGAAAGCTCGTCACCCTTAAGGAAAAAACAGGCGTATCCGCACATATCGAGATCCGGTCCGGTGCGCCGGCCCGCGAGATCCTGGCGACGGCCGAGGAGCACAAGGCGGACCTGATCGTCGTCGGCTCACATGTGCCCGACTTCTCCAACTATTTCATCGGCGCGACGGCTGACCGTGTCGTCCGCCATTCGAAGATTTCCGTTCTGGTTGACAGGTGAGATCATGGACAATCCGGTACAGGCGATGGATACGGCGCAATTCGAACGCATGCTGCTTTCGCGCAAGGACGAGGTCGAGCGACGGCTGAAGAGAATCGATCTTGATCTCGGCACGCTGAAAAGCGCCGACAGTGCCGAACGCGCGACAGAGACGGAAAACGACGAAGTGCTGGAGGAATTCGGCCAGGTCGGCGAAGAGGAACTGAGGGCAATCGATGCCGCTCTGGACCGGATCTCCAAGGGGCGGTATGCTCAATGCGTCGAATGCGGCGAGCTGATCTCCATGGATCGGCTGAAGGCGGTGCCGCACACACCATTCTGCAAGGACTGTGCAGACTCCCATTGAGAGGCGCTTTTCGGGGGCGATGGGCAGGCCGGAGTGATGAGCTCCGGCCTGTTTCTATTCTGCCTTACTTCTTGCGCATGGCCTCGGCCAGAGCTGCGCCCAGGCCGCCCATGGCCGGCTGCTCCGGCTTCGGCGGACGGGCGTTGGAGTGCTTCATGGCATTGGCATTACCCTTGGCATCGCCACGCATGGAGGGTTGCTGCGCCTCGCCGCCATCCTTGCGCATGGTGAGCGCAATGCGTTTGCGCTTCACGTCAACCTCGACGACACGAACCTTCACGACATCGCCGGCTTTCACCACCTCATGCGGATCCTTCACGAACCGATCGGCAAGCTGGGAGACGTGGACCAGGCCGTCCTGATGCACGCCGATATCGACGAAGGCGCCGAAGGCGGCGACATTGGTGACCGTGCCTTCGAGCGTCATGCCGATCTTGAGATCGGTGATTTCCTCGACACCTTCAGCAAAGGTCGCGGTCTTGAAGGACGGGCGCGGGTCACGGCCGGGCTTTTCGAGTTCGGCGAGGATGTCCTTGACCGTAGGCAGACCGAACTGCTCGTCGATGAAGCGCTTCGGATCGAGGCTTTTCAGTGTGGCGCTATCGCCCATCAGCGAGCGCAGGTCGCGACCGCAGGCGGCGACGATCTTCTTCGCCACACCGTAGGCTTCCGGATGCACTGAGGAGGCATCCAGAGGCTCCTTGCCGTTCGGGATACGCAGGAAGCCGGCGCATTGCTCAAACGTGCGGGCGCCGAGACGCGGGACCTTCAGCAGATCCTTGCGGCTTTCGAAGGCGCCGGTCGCATCGCGATGGGCGACGATGGCTTCCGCCGTCGTCTTGCCGAGACCGGAAACGCGGGCGAGCAGCGGTGCGGATGCCGTGTTGAGGTCGACGCCGACGGCATTCACCGCATCTTCGACGACGGCGTCGAGCGAGCGGCCAAGCCGGCCCTGGTCGACGTCGTGCTGGTACTGGCCGACGCCGATCGACTTCGGCTCGATCTTGACGAGTTCGGCGAGCGGATCCTGAAGACGGCGGGCGATCGAGACAGCACCGCGGAGCGAGACGTCGAGATTGGGAAATTCCTTGGCGGCAGTTTCCGAGGCCGAATAGACCGAGGCGCCGGCTTCCGAGACGATGACCTTGGTCGGCTTCGGCGCGGTGGACGGGAACTGGGCGAGCATATCGGCCACCAGCTTTTCCGTTTCACGGCTGCCGGTGCCATTGCCGATCGAGATCAGCTCGACATTGTGCTTGCGGATCAGCGAGGCGAGTTCGGCCTGGGTGCCGCGGATGTCGTTCTTCGGCGGTAAGGGATAGACGGTCGTCGTTTCCACCACCTTGCCGGTGCCATCGACGACCGCGACCTTGACGCCGGTGCGGATGCCCGGATCGAGGCCCATGGTCGGGCGGGAGCCTGCGGGGGCTGCCAGCAGCAGGTCCTTGAGGTTCCGGGCAAAGACGTGGATCGCCTCTTCCTCGGCCCGCTCGCGCAGTTCGCGCATCAGGTCGAGCGAGAGGGACACGGAAAGCTTGACGCGCCAGGTCCAGCCGGCGACCTCGAGCAGCCATTGGTCGGCAGGGCCTTTGCCAGCCACCTGATAGGCGGCAGCGATCATGCGGTGGCTCGGCTTGACCGAGGCCGTGTCATCGCGATCGACCTCGATCGAGAGCGACAGAAACTCCTCGTTCCAGCCGCGGAGCATCGCAAGCGCGCGGTGGCCGGGGACGGTGGCCCAGCGTTCGAAATGATCGAAGTAGTCCGAGAACTTGGCGCCGGCCTCGGCCTTTCCGTCAACGAGCTTCGAATACAGGATCGCACGATCCTTCATGTCGTTGCGCAAGCGGCCGATGAGATCGGCGTTTTCCGAGATCTGCTCGGCGATGATGTCGCGGGCGCCTTCAAGTGCTGCCTTCACGTCCGGCACATCTTCGGTGATGTAACCGGCTGCGAGCTGCTGCGGGTCGCTCGTGCGGTCGGCAAGGATCGCGTCGGCGAGCGGCTGCAGACCCTTTTCGCGGGCGATCTCGGCGCGGGTGCGGCGCTTCGGCTTATAGGGCAGATAAAGGTCTTCGAGCTCGGCCTTGGTCGTCACCGAGGCGATCTTGCGGGCGAGATCGTCGGTCATCTTGCCCTGGCCGTCGATGCTTTCGAAGATCGATTTGCGGCGGGCGGCAAGCTCGCGCAGATAGATCAGCCGTTCGGCCAAATTGCGCAGCTGGGTATCATCAAGACCGCCGGTCACTTCCTTGCGGTAACGGGCGATGAAGGGGACCGTCGCGCCTTCATCGAGCAGGCCGACAGCCGCTGTCACCTGCTCGGGACGGGCGTTGATCTCGGTAGCAATGAGGGCAGCAATGGATCTGATGTCGTCGGCCATGGGATTTCCGTCTGATCGTTGAGGGGCGGACCATAGCGGGCGAATGCGGCAAGGCAACGGGCATGCGGCCCACTTCACAGGAAAGCAGGGCCTTGAAGGTTCAATTCGGCTTGACCTTTGGCTTCCCTCCCCTTAACCGCCGGACATTCCCTTGTGGCACTGGAGGCTGGTGATGAAGGTTTTGTTGATCGGGTCAGGTGGACGCGAGCATGCGCTGGCCTGGAAGATCGCCCAGTCGCCTGATCTCACCAAGCTCTATGCCGCCCCCGGCAATCCCGGGATCGCCGAAGAGGCCGAGCTTGTTGCGCTCGATACGGATGATCACGGCGCGGTGGTCTCGTTCTGCAAGGACAAGGCGATCGACTTCGTCGTCGTCGGGCCGGAAGCACCGCTGGTCGCCGGCATTGCCGACCGTCTGCGCGAGGCCGGCATCGCGGTCTTCGGACCGTCTGCGGCGGCTGCCCAGCTCGAAGGCTCCAAGGGTTTCACCAAGGATGTCTGCGCCCGCTTCAACATTCCGACCGGTGCCTATCAGCGTTTCAACAACGCGCCCAAGGCCAAGGCCTATGTGCGCGAACAGGGCGCGCCGATCGTCATCAAGGCCGATGGACTCGCCGCCGGCAAGGGTGTCACCGTTGCGATGACGCTGGATGAGGCGCTTGCCGCGATCGACGATTGCTTCGAGGGCGCCTTTGGGGCAGCCGGTGCGGAAGTCGTGGTCGAAGCTTTCCTGAATGGCGAGGAAGCGAGCTTCTTCTGCCTGTCCGACGGCAAGTCGTTGCTGCCGCTTGCCACCGCCCAGGACCACAAGCGCGTCGGCGACGGCGACACCGGCCCGAACACCGGCGGCATGGGCGCCTATTCGCCGGCACCGGTCATGACATCAGAGATGGTCGAGCGGACGATGAAGGAGATCATCGAGCCGACCATGCGCGGCATGGCCGAGATGGGGCATCCATTCCAGGGTGTGTTCTTCGCCGGGCTGATGATCACGGCCAAGGGGCCGGAACTCATCGAATACAATGTCCGCTTCGGCGATCCGGAATGCCAGGTGCTGATGATGCGGCTGAAGAGCGATCTCTTGCCGATCCTCTATGCCTCCGCCACCGGTACGCTGGATCAGGTGACCGCCGAGTGGAGCGAGGATCCGGCGCTGACCGTGGTCTTGGCGTCCAAGGGCTATCCCGGCGCCTATCAGAAGGCGACACCGATTGCCGCCATTCCTGTGGCCGGCGATGGTGCCAAGGTCTTCCATGCGGGCACGGCGCTGAAGGACGGCCAACTCGTGGCAACCGGCGGGCGCGTGCTGAACGCCACCGCTCGCGGGGCCACTGTTGCGGAAGCGCAAGCCGAGGCCTACCGTCTCGTCGATGCGGTGACCTGGGACAACGGTTTCTGCCGGCGCGACATCGGCTGGCGGGCGATTGCCCGCGAAAAGGCCTGATTTCCAGGTTCCAGGGCAGCGATCAGGACGAAAAATGTCCTGTTCGTTCAAATTTTATCGAAGCTTCTGACCGGATCGAAAGAAACGATCGCTAATGTTTGTCCTAACAATCGGGGAAACACTGATGCGCCGTATGCTTTCGACATCCATGATCCTTGCAACGTCACTGATCGCTTTGCCTGCCATGGCGGGTTCGATCTCAAACGTCACCGGACTGTCTGCGAACCCACAGAGCATCATCTCGATGGACTGCTCCGGCTGCCCCGCCCTTGCCCCGGTCGACGGCAAGCGTGTCTATCAGGTACCGACGGTGCCGACCGGTCGCCAGACGGCTGAACTAGTCGATGTGAACGGCGAAAAGAAGATGAAGCGGGTGGAAAGCTGGCTCGGCGGTTCACCGGTCGTGGTCTACACCTCCGCAGAGGGTTGGACCACCAACGGCTCGACAATCATTGCCGGCGCCGTACAGCCGCCGTCTGAAGTCGATCACAGCGCGACAACGGCTGCCGTCGACGCCCCTTCCGAGCCCGATTCGAAGCCGGCGCTTGCCGGCATGGAGCTCCGGCTCAACTGATCCCCATCCGCCCGCCAAACGATCCGGGCGCGGCGGTCTCTCGTGGTCGACACGGACATAACGCCCGGCCCAGTCCCGGGCGTTATGCCGTTGCCTCCCCCCTACATTTTGCCAGTAGATTCTTATAGTGGATTATGGCGATAAGCTTAAATCCATATCAACATTTCGCGATGAGACTGAAGCCAGTTCTCGGGACATGAAGTGCCGATCCGTTCGACTGATCCTCCCACCGGCGCCCGAACCGCACTTCAGACGAAAGCCCTCCCAAACATGAAAAATCTCAAGATCTCTCTTCAGCTGATCATGCTGATCGGCGGAATGATGGTGGCCTTTGCTGCCGCCACCTATTTCGAGGTTCGCTCCTCGACGGCGACCATCTATCAGCAACGCTATGAACTGCTGCGCACACAGGTCGAGACAGCGCTGTCCGTACTGAAGGACTTCAACGATCGTGCGGTCGCCGGTGAATTCACCGTCGATGAGGCAAAGACCCGTGCCTACGATACGCTGAACAAGTTGCGTTTCGAGCCGGATGGCTATTTCTTCGGCTATGACTACGACGTCGTGATGGTCTTCCATCCGACTTCCAAGGATGTCGGCAAGAGCAACAAGGGCAAGCCGGATGCAAACGGTTTTGCCTATCGTGACGAAATGGTTCGTCTCGGTCAGCTGGGTGGTGGCTTCGTCGAATTCATCGGCCCGAAGCCCGGCAAGGATCCGGAAGATCGAACCTATCCGAAGGCGTCCTATGCAAAGGCCTTCGAGCCGTGGAAAATCGTCGTCGCCACCGGGCTCTACACGGATGACCTCAAGGCCGAAATCCGCTCGAGCGTGATCAAGACCATCGGCTGGTCGACCGGCATCTTCACGCTCGCACTGATCGCCGCCTTCTTCGTCATTCGCAACATCACGACGCCGCTGAAGGCGATCCATGATGCGCTGGAAGCCGTGGCCGACGAGAATGTCAGCATCACCATCCCGCACACCGACATGAGCAACGAAATCGGCATGATGGCGAAGGCCACGAAGAGCCTGCAGGACAAAGTCCGCGAGCGCCATGCACTCGCGGCTCGCCAGGAAGAGCAGCAGCGCGAGCTCGACAGCGAACGCAGCCAGAATGCGGAGACCCAGCTGGCCGAAGCCCGCCAGCAGGCCCATGTCGTGGCCACGATCGGACAGTCGCTCGAACAGCTTGCCCATGGCGATCTGACGGTTCGTTGCAACGATCTCGGCCCGAAATATGCGGGCCTGCGCGATAACTTCAACGATGCGCTGGCGCGTCTCGAAGAAGCGATGGCCCGCGTCAACCTCAAGGGCAACGACATCGCGGTTTCGAAGGAAGAGATCCGTCGCGCCTCGGGCGAACTGGCCACCCGCACCGAGCGGCAGGCAGCGAACCTCGAGGAGACGTCGGCGGCGCTCGACCAGCTCACCGTGGCTGTTCGCCAGACGGCAGACGGCGCCCGTGAAGCTGCAAGCCGCGTCGGTGCCGTCAGCGGCGAAGCCAAGCAGAGCGACGAGATCGTCACACGTGCCATCAACGCGATGAGCGGCATCGAGCAGTCTTCGGCAGAGATCACCAAGATCATCGGCGTGATCGACGAGATCGCCTTCCAGACCAACCTCCTGGCGCTGAACGCGGGCGTCGAGGCGGCTCGCGCCGGCGAAAGCGGCAAGGGCTTTGCGGTTGTCGCCCAGGAAGTGCGGGAACTCGCCCAGCGCTCGGCAGCCGCCGCCAAGGAGATCAAGGACCAGATCGCACGTTCGTCCGCCCAGGTCGAACAGGGTGTGCAGCTGGTCGGGCAGACCGGCGAGGCGCTGAAGCGCATCTCCGACCAGATCGCCAGCGCCAACGACATCGTCTCGAAGATCTCGCACAGCGCGCAGGAACAGGATACGACCCTGCGCTCCATCTCGTCTTCGATGAACCAGCTCGATCAGGCAACCCAGCAGAACGCTGCGATGGCCGAGGAAACCACGGCCTCGGCCGAGGTTCTCGCCAATGACACCGGCGATCTCCTGAACCTGATCCGCAGCTTCAAGACGAGCCAGTCCGGCGCCGGCCAGCAGCAGTATCGCTTGGCAAGCTAAGGCCAGGATCCCATTCGAAATCAACGAGGCCGCCGGAGCGATCCGGCGGCTTTTTCATGTCAGCCCATCCCGTCGATATGCGCTGCGAGCTGATCGAGCTCACGGTCGGAAAAGACCGCGATTCCGGCCCGGCGCATCAGCGCTGCCGTGACGCCGAAGCCGGGGTGGCGGGTGCCGGAGAACGAGCCGTCATAGATGAAGCCGGAACCACAGGACGGGCTGCCATCGATGAGGAGTGCTGCGTCGCATCCCTGCTCTTGGGCGAAGGCGACCGCCTTTTTCCCACCCTCGACGAATGCTTCCGTTACGTCGTCGCCCGTCACTTCCATGACGCGTGCCCGACCGGCCAAAACATCCTCGCCATTCATGCCGCCTTCGATTTCGGCGGGCGGGCGCGGCGTGGGCAGACCGCCGGCCTGTTCGGGGCAGTAACCGACGAGGCGACCCTCGGCCTTCCAGCGTTCGATCAAGGGATCGTGCAGCGGCTTGCCCTTGCCGTCGTAACGTACCGGGCGGCCGAGCAGGCAG
>JAIXSF010000097.1 GCA_027484835.1 Rhizobiaceae bacterium
CCAGAGGCGACCGGCGGAGCCGGCGAGTGGGGGAGCCGAAATGCGCCAGCATTTTGGGGGTACCGCTCGTGCTTCGACGCTTTCCCGGCTCTCCGGCACGATCGGATATTCTGAGCAGACTTCTCCTCTCCGTATGGCACCAAAAAAAGCCGGATGCGGGCTCGATGCCCGCCGCCGGTTTCGCCATGAGCCAAAGGAAAAGAGCCCCGCCGGGTCTGGCGGAGCTCTTCGGGATTGGGTCTCAGGCCTCGCGCTTGGGGCGGTTCCAGATGAGGGCGTATTCGCCGTCCTTCTCGCCCGGCCAAAGGGCCGCGGTGATCGGGGCATTGAAGCTCGGATCGTCCAGCTTGACCGAGATGTATTCCTCGCCGTCGTTGGAGACCGCCTTCCAGCCGGCGCCGACCTCGACGCCGTTGCCGGCGGTGATGCGGAAGTCCGGGGCGTCGCGCGAGACGCGCTCGATCGGGTTCAGGCGGGCCTTCATGCTGACGGTGAGCGTGCGCACCGTACCGACGATCGAGTTGTTGCCGTTGGTGGTGAATTCGCCGATGACTGCCATGGTCGTGTTCCTTTCCGGTTACTCGGGCCGCGCCGATCGCGGCCTCGATGACGGTGTTAAGACCGGGGGCGATCGATGCCGCACCGCCTGGCGGCCGGAACGCATGTGGAGGACGGCCGGGAGCGGCTTTCTTGGGTCGCGAGGAATGCGAACCTGTTCGCAGGGGACGAAAGCCGCGGACGGCCGTTGCGGTTAAGGCGATCGAGACGAAGACGTTCCTCGGTCACACCAGATCCATCGAGGTCCGCCTCGGTGTGGCCGGTTCTCGGCCGGATGGAACGCGATACCGGCAACTGGGATTGACGATCATCCGCCAACAGGCTGCGCAACGTTCGGCGCCATGCTCATGTCCTTGTCACGCCGCGGCCAGTCCCTACCCCGACGCCATCGCCGAAGTCTTCGGTCGCATCATCACCGCACCAGGATCGAAACCGCGCATGCTCGATGATGGCTCCATCGGCCGGCGAGGCTTTCGGGTTGTGCTGAGAAACGGCCGTCCTCTGCGCTCATCCCCGTGCCGGCCAAGCGGGACAGAGCGTCTCGCACCTCCCGGAGACGGCTGAGCGCCGCTACGGCCCTCGAAAGAGCCGAGTCCCACGCGGTCGGTGGTCGACGGCGGCCCACCGTCCCGGATGCAAGTGGCTCGCGGAACCGGCCAAAAGACGCAAGAATCGTGATAAAAGACTCGGCGACCGAAGACGCGACGAAGCAGGATGAAGCAATGCTGAACACCGATACCCGCCAGGCGAACTGGCGGCGCGCCAATCCGGCGAAATACGACGCCCCACCTGGCCGTGCAGCGCGCCGTGAAGGCAGGCGAACTGGAAAAGCAGACATGCGAGGTCTGCGGGGTGGAAGCGGTCGATGCCCACAACGATCAATACGACGAGCCTTTGAAGGTTCGGTGGTTGTGCCGCCGGCATCACACCAGGCTTCACCACTATGGCGAGGACATGTTTCCGGAGCGGGAGCGTCCGTAACAGGAGGTCGACCATATCGGGGAGGACCCGAGCCCTCCCCTTCGATATCCGATCAGGCCGCATCCCGTCTGGTCTCGGCATTCGGCTGAAGCTCGTGAAGATAGTTGACCGCACGCTGGGCATGCGCGGCCGCGGCGAAAATAAACCGCTTCTCGTTCTTCAGAATTTCGAGCCAGCTGGCAAGGTAGCTTGCGTGGTCGGGCCTGGGCTCGAGTTCCGGAACGATGCCGAGGTCGGCGGCCAAAAAGCAACCGCCAAGGTCCGCGATCAGCTCTTCATGGGCTCTGGACGCGCGATCCTTGTGGTAGCGGGAGAGGTCGCGATCAAGGCGATTTTTTGAGCCTGTCCAATGGGTTAGCTCATGTCCGAGCGTCGCATAGTAACTCGGCGCATCGCGAAAACTCTCGAATGGCGGCATTTGTACGATATCAAGAGCTGGGTTGAAATAGGCCTGGTTGCCGCCATGCCGGATGACGGCGCCGGTATTGGCAAAAAAGGCGTCCGCATGGGCAATCCGCTCGACGGGATCGGGCGCGGGCGCCGAAGCGCGGTAATAGTGCTCGGCAAGTCCGTCGATCTGATCCGCGCAGAACACCGTATAGGCTTTCAGGAACGGAATTCCGCGCTCCACTTCCTCGCCCTTGGCATCCGTCTCCGTTTTCGTGAACTGGCTGGCATAGACGACGGTAGCGCCGGTCTCGCCCTTGCGGACATGACCGCCCAGTTCGACGCTTTGCTTGAAGGTCATCCAGGTGGGCGAAACGAAGCCTCTCGACGCGGCTTCCGACCAGAGAAGCAGCGTGTTGATGCCTTGATAGGGGAGACGATTGTGGCGCAGCGGCCGCGTGATGCGCCCGGTTGTATTGGCCGCGTTCCAGGGCTTGACCCAAGGCCGCACGCCCGTTTCCAGATCGGCAACGATCCTGTCGGTGATGCGCGCGTAGATGTCGATGCGGGTGTTTTCCGATTTCCTGCTCATGGTTCTCATACCTCCGTGTTGGGGAGACCGCGCCGATCGCGGCCCCGTCGCGAAGGGCCAAAAGCAGGAGCGATCGGGAGGCAGGCGCACCGGAACGGTCGGAACGCATGTGGAGGACGGCGAGAGCCGTTGCGCCTTGCCACCGGCTCCTGCAGGACCGACGCACGGGACGGGCCGCGATGCGGCGTCTCGTCCATCTCTTTCTGTTCTTGCGTTTCCTTTCCCGGCGCCCGGCAATAACGGCCGCGCGAAGAGGCCGCCTTCGAAGGAAGGCAGCCTCGATGCAGATCGGGATGGGGCGGAGCCGAAGCTCCGCCGGTATGGCCTCAGTCGAAGGCCAACATCTGCGCTTCGGCCGCCTTGCGGTCGAGCCTCTCGCCTGGATTGTCGACCGGGCGGTCGAAGGGCTTCCAGGTCTCCCCGACGACCTGCTCGTAGGCGGCGACAGCACCTTCGGCAGCCATCCGAAGCGCATGGGCCTGAACGCCTATGTCGGCGGCGAATTCACGCTTGCGCTGCGCATTGCTGTCATAGCCGACCGGACCGAGATCGTCCTCGCGATCGTCGCCCGCACCCTTGGCGGTGGCGTCGCGCGCCTCGGTGACGGCGCGGGAATAGAACTGTCCGGCGCCATGGGCCGATCCGACATAGGCGCCGACGATACGCTGGAGATGGATCTGCATTGCCCGTTCGCCCAAGCCCTCGGAGAGGCCGGTGGCGGTCTCGACGATTAGGCGTTCGTGCATGTCGCGGATGCCATCGCTATCGAGGATGGCGGTGCCAAAACTCTCGGCGATGCGAAGCGCCTGGCCTTCGTCGGGGCATGTGAGACGGACCATTTCGAGGGTGGCGCCCTTGCGGAGCTGGACCACACGGGCCGAAGGGCGGCTGGTTTGGCGGTTCGTTTGACGGGAGGTGCTTGCAGGCTTTGACATGACGGTTTCCTTTCTAAAGGCTTCCGAAGCGGTTCCGGCCCCCTGGCCGGTCTGTCCTTCGGTGCGGTCGAAGAGAACCGGCGCCAGCCGGGCGGTTCAGGGTCCGGGCAGGCCGGATCGAGCGAAGCCGGTATGCGGGCGAGCGGGACCAACGGTCCTGCGCCGTTCCCGCGTGCCTGCTTTGCGATGAGCGGCATGACCGGCCGCCCCGCGGCGCGCAAGCGGCCTTGAAGCGGACGGGCGCTGGTTCAGACCGCAGCAAAACCGAAGGACAGACCGGAGAGGCGGGCCGCGTCCAGATGCCGTAGCGGACAAGGCAACCGGCCGTGAGCGCGCTACACCTCGTCATCCCCGGCGCCGTCCGCGTTTTGTGCTGGCGCTGCGGTCGCAGCTCTTGCCGAAGCCGCGCCGGGTAGCCGATAGGACTGCAGCCAGGTCGGGCCATGGGAATTGCGCAGACCGCGAAGGATCCCGCCATCGTCATGGGGCGCGCCGCCCATCCAGACATTGTTCAGAACGCTCTTCCATCGCCGGCCGTGTCTGGCGGCATAGGCCTGCAGCGCCGTCTCCTGCTCGGGGGTGAGTGGAGGAAGGCGATCGCACTTCGGCAGGCGCCTGCGCACTTCGGGCACGCCGTCGGCATGGCCTACTTTCGCGGCAATCAATCGCTTGAGCTCGGCCACACCGGCGTCAAGGCAGGCCTTGCCCTCCAGATGATGGAACTGCCGCCAGAAGGCGGCGCGCTCCTGAGGTGCCGGACCGATACCGGCCTCGCGTTCGAGATCTCTGATCGTCGCCATGGCGCTAGATCTCCCCCCGTGTTTGAGCTCGAAGCTTTGCGGCGCCGGGGCTTTCGCGACAGGCGACTATCGCGGCCTCCTGCCGTGCGAGCTTGTGGGAAAGCGCATCGATCTCCGGCTGACGCTCGGCGGTGATGGCGGCGAGATTGGAACGATAGCGGGCGAGGAAGGCGTCCGGTTCCGGTGGCCTGCCGCAGCGATATCTCGGCCGGCGGGCCCCAAGCGACGGAATCAAAGCCGTCATTTTGCGGATGATCTGGCGCTCGATCATTGCGAGCTGGTGCCGGGTCTGCCGGCAGGCCTCTTCCATGCGGCGTAACCGAGCCTGACGATCGATCGAGGGCATCATGGCCTCGTCCTCCCCGTCCATGTGACGAAGCTCGACGGGCCGTCATAGGCGGCATGCCGCGCCGCGTCGATGACGAAGCCGAACCGCCCGGCCTGATATTCGGTGGACGCAACCAGGAAGCGCCGTTCTTCGACATGAGCATCACGTCTTCCGCCGCGGGTGGCGATCACCTCGGTCATGCCGGGATGATGATAAGAGTGAAGCGCTGATATCACGATCCAGTTGCCGGCATGTTTCTGTTCGAAGGCGCGCCGGTCCTTCACATGAGGTTTACCAGGCGCGAGGACCGTGCCGGACATCGTTTCCCACGCATCGGGCTGCCAATCCTTGAGCTTTGCTTCCGCCGAACGCCGCTCGACCCCGGTGAAGAGGTCCGGGAAAGTAATGGCAACGGCGGCCCAGGCTGAATCTTCCTCATAGAAGCCGTCCCCCGAACGAAGCAGCGGGTGGACCATTGCGTTCCGCTCGGGCGAAAGCGAGAAGCCGCCATGGCCTGCCGTCGTGTGGGCAACAACGCCCTCCGCATAGAGCGTGGCGCCCTGCGATGGTCCCCACGGCGTATTGCAGGCGATGCGGACGGTCCGGCGTGCGAGCGCCCGGAGTTCGCGGCAATGCTCGGCCTGCTCGACCATGCGCGCGCGAAACGCGGCCTCATCCTCGATCGAACCATGGTACGAATAGAAATCGTCGCGCCTGAGCGCGGCAAGCGGCCGCGAGACGCACCAGGCGCTCGCCAGCAGATGCCCGCCATCGCGGGATGGCAGCATGGCAAAGACGAGATCGCCGACCCGCGCAACGGCCATGCCGTCAGCGCGGCCGAATTCCACGCCAGCAATATCGTCGCTACCGACCTCCCGGGTTTGCGATTGGATGGGCATCGTATTCATGGCGCGGTCCTCCCGTCATCAGCCTCTGCGGCTGCTTCCTCGGGCGTCACCTCCTCGAGCACGGCGCTCGGGTAGCGATGAGACTGCAACCAGGCCTCGGCAGCCTCCCGGTCATCGGCAAGATGGATGAGTTCGCGCGTCTCGCCAGCGCGGTTGAAGATGCGCACGGTGCCGAGCGGCGGGCGCTCGAGGAGCTTGAAGGTGAGATCGGAATCGAGCCCGAAGGTCCGGTGGAGGGTCACGAGGATGGTGGACTTGCCGCCGATGTCCTCCTGATGGAGCGTAGAATACCCCGGCGACGTGTAGCTGCCGAGCTTGCGCGGGCCTTCCTTGCGGATGAGCCGGCCTTGGCTGTTTCTGGTTTGCCAGGCGGCGAGCTTCTTGTGGAAACGTTCCGGCGGGCGGGGCGTGCCGTCCGACCAGGATACGACGGCGCCGATCGGGGCAAGATCGAATATGAGGGATGCAGACATGAGAAAGCCTCCAGTTCCGGTTCTGCGGTTGATGGAAACGAAAGCGCCGCCGGGGCGGCCGGCGGCGATCGTCATTCGGGAGGGAAAAGGCGGTCGGCTATTCCGCCGCGACGCGATAGGCGTCCTGCTCTTCATCGGCATCGGACGCTTCGGGGGCATCCTCGAAGGAGCCGGGACCATCGCCTGTGCGCTCAAACGGATCAAGGTCCTCGTTTCCGTCGAGGCCGGCCTCTCTCTCATCGAACGTCTCGCCCTGCCTGATCAGATCGGCGACACCTTCAGGATCCGGCGCGAAGAGCGCCGACGCATGGACGAAGTGCCCGTCTTTGAAGTGCTCGACCAAGGCCGTGCGGGTCTCCCGCACCCGCGGGCGCGGCAGCACGTTCGCCTCGCCCGCCGCCTTCTCAAGAGCCTGCCGCGACAGGCACAGCAGGAAATCCTCCGAGCCCATGTTCGGCAGGTAACCGTCGGCGCCGATGACGTCGCCAGCGATGCGGGAAACGATGCCGCTGTTCGACATCCCGCGCCGGCACGAGAGCACGTCGATCAGCACCGAGCGCGCCGCCACCCGCACCATCTCCATGTCGAAGGCGAGCCTGCCGTCCTCGGAAAAGAGGGTCGCGGCGTGACGCGTGAACCGCTTGCCGAACACGGTATCGCCGGCGCCGCTGTCGACCCGGACATTCTGACCGGCAAAGGCAAGCACCAGCAGCGCGATGAGCATATCGTCCTCGATCGGCGCCCGGCTGAGCGCCTCATGCAGCGCATCGGTGCGAAAGTCGCCGATCATGTCCAGGCCCTTCTGCGTGACGTCGGGACGCGGCTTCGGCGCATCCACGATCGAGCCGTCATGAACGTTGTCCTGCCCGGCGACGGCCGACGTGCCGCCCTTGGCCTTGTTCTTGTCCTCGGGCATGCGGAAGGCGACCGACTGGACCTTGCCGTCGCGGTCGAGATACATGGCAACGTGGTCGGACTTGGAAGGTTTGCCGTAGACACGCTCGGCCTTCTTCGGCAGTTCCGGCTGGCCCCAGGAGTTCGCCTCGACGATCGCGCCCTTCTTCGGCAGGTTCGCCGTCATCCATTCCTGCTGCGCGCCGAGGAAGGCCTCGACATCGGTGGTGTACCTGTTGTCCTCGTCGGCCGGACTGAATAGATCCTCGGCCCACTCGATGCCATAGGCCGCACGCAGATCGTCGCCAAAACTTGCGTCGCGGGCATACATGCGGGTCTTCGACAGGGCATTGGCAATCTGCCACCAGGCCGCCGTGTCGCCCTTCTTCGGCTTATTGGCCTTCCAGACTTCCTTCTGCTCGTCGATCGCGGCTGCCGCGATGGTGCGCAACTGCTGTTCGTTGGGCATGTCGCCCTTGGCCATCTGGTCGAGCATGGCGGGCAGAACATTGGCGAGCAGGCGAAGTTTGCGGATCTGTCGGACCGGCAAGGCCAGCGCCATGGCGATCGCCTCCTCGGTCCAACCGAGGGCAACAAGCCGTTCCGTGCCGCGCCATTGGTCGATCGCGTTAAGCGGCTCCCGCGCGATGTTTTCGATCATGGAGCGCATTGCGCCATTGTCGTTGGCCGCATCGGTCACCAGCACCTCGATCTCCTCAAGGCCGGCGGCGATCGCCTGTTTGACGCGGCGGTGGCCGGCCTGGATGATGTAGCCGTTGCCGCCATCGGTTTCGGGCGAAATGACCGGCGGCTGGATGATGCCGACAGCTTTCACCGTCGCCAGCAGCAGCGCATCCGCCTGCGGCGATGATTTCGAGCGGCGGGCGTCGTCGGGATTGTCCTTCAGCGCACGCGGGTCGAGTTTGAGGATCTGCATGGGATTTGCTCCTTTAAGGATTCCGGAGCGGCGGTTGCCACCCCTTCCGTCTTCAGTTTTTCCGAAGACACTTCCCGGACCGCAGAGCGGACAGACCGGCGCAACTGCGCCCGAGCGGCCCTGCCCGTCAGGGCGAGCGGAGCAAAGCTTTGCGAGAACGACGGACAGGGGTGAGGAGGGGGCGGTTGAGCGAGAGCGTCGACGGGAGGGCCGATCTGCGAGTACCCCCTCTTCCCACCTTTTCTTTTTCCTCTAGAACCTTTCCTTCCGACCTTTCAACGGCGACAGCGACGGGTTGCGGAAGGAGACTTGAGTGACGATACCGACATGGGCTTTGGCCCAAGCGAACATGAGCGTATGCATCAACGGAACCTTCATCCCGTTCAAGAACGCGCCCGACGCGATGCACCGCTTTGTTCGCCCCGCCTTGTTTTCGACAGCCGACGAGGTCTACGAGCTAAGGTTCTTCGGCTCAGCCTTTCTCGGCAGATATCGGGGTGCGAGCGTAGCGATCTCGGCGGCTCATCAAACGGACGTCTCGGTCGGCGCGCCTCCGGCAGAGAAATTTGTTGTTGTCGTGAAGAGCGCAGGCCAGAACCTCGCAATTCCGCCAACCAACCTGCATATCCCTGTCGTCGAAAATCCGGATCATCAGTCACTCCGGGATCTGATATTTTTCGCGTTCGGGCACGAACCTGCGCGAACTGTCCATCTCGATCTGACCGAGGTGCTCTGGTCGGACGCGGAACACGTTGCGGTCGATTACTCGTTCCTGATCGGTTATCCCACCAGTTCAAACATCATTGAACTCGACCCTGACGACCCAACGAGGCTTTCCAATTTCACCATGCGATGGATCAGGCAGGATCTGGAAGCGGCAGGGCCGCAGCTGCTGGATACTGAACACAGGAACATCTTCGTCAAACACAAACGATCAACACGAGACAGTGTCGACCCCGACGGGTTGAGCGGATCGCCAGTGTTTTCGATCGTCAGGCGCGGTTTGAGGGAAAGGTTTCTGCGTTTCGACGGCATCGTCACGAACGCAAATGGGGACCGCTTCGCCGTATACCCAAGCGTATTTATTCGCGACATGCTGGATCATATCGTTGAGCAGGGGCAGGCGTGAACCACTCATCGCCGGTGGAAGAGGTTGCCCTGATAAAAAAAGAGGGCCAGCGGAAGCCGCGGCCCTTTAGAGTGTGAAGGTCAATAAACCTCCAGAGGGGAACAGCTGGTGCGGCGGAACTGGGAGGAGTGACCGCCATTTGCATCAGCTATAGGCAACATGCCCTTTTTCTGACCAATCGCATACCACTTTTTGTGCAATGCAGCTATGCAGATGCTGCTGTGCATTCAAAATCGGCGTGATACGGCCGCTCAGGCCGCCTGCAGTCCATCACGCGCGTCGGCGGCAAGCGCCTCCTCCACCTCCCGCAACGCCCTGCGCTTCTCCGCCAGTTCGCCGGCGAAGGCGAAGACACCACCCCGCCGCGACTGGTAGGAGACGAGCCGCCGCTGATATTCCTCCAGCCGCTGGCGATAGCGCTCGCGCTCTTCCTGGAACCCGTCGAGCGCATGCTCGAGGCGGGAGACCGCGCCGAGCGGCGTGACGGTGACCGGCAATTCGATCTCATAATCCGCGCCCGTCCGCTGGAGCAGCGTCTGGTAGTGGTAATTGTTACCGCGGCCAAAACGCTCGCCGTCATAGACGAGATCGAAGCCGCCGATCGAGGCGATATGAAGCTCGCCTTCCTGGCTGAGCTGGACGAGGGTGAGGATTTCCTTCATCAACGCCCGGCCGACGTCTTTCCGCTCCGTATACGGTTTGCCCATCACGGTCATGTTGAAGGCGTCGCCTGACGTCGGAACCAGCCGTTCGATATCCCGGCCGATTTCGCCAATGCGGCGGGTCGCCGTTTCGATCTCACGCTCGGCGTCGCGAAGCTGCCGGCGGACGGCAAAGAGATCGTCGTCGTGGGCAGCGCGCAGGCGCTCAAGGCGAGCAACGTCGGCCTCCAGCCCGGCCTTCTGCATCAGGCGCTCGTCACCACTGGCAATCGCCTTGGCCATGGCGAACTGGTTGGCCTGGCCTTCATTCAGGTCTTCGAGCCTCCGGATCGAGGTGTCGCCGGAAAGAGCCGCGGCGATGAAGCGGGCCTTGCGCTCGTTCTGCTGCCACATCGTCGCGTCGAGCGAACCTTGCGTGGCATAAGCGTAGATATCGACCTCGTCATGCTGGTTGCCCTGGCGGACGATCCGGCCCTCGCGCTGCTCGATCTGCGAAGGCAGCCACGGCACATCGAGGTGATGAAGCGCCTTCAGCCGGAGTTGCGCATTGACGCCGGTGCCCATCGTCTCCGAACTACCGATCAGGAAGCGGACCTTGCCGGCGCGGACGTCGCCGAACAGGCGCTGCTTGGCCTCGGTCTTCTTATAGTCCTGCATGACGGCGATTTCGGATGCCGGCACGCCCATGCGGATGAGTTCGTCGCGAATCCAGCGATAGGCGGAAAAACCCCTCGTCTTCTCGACATTGATCGTGCCGAGGTCGGAAAAGATCATCTGCGCGGCGCCCGGCAGCTCGTAATCCTTACCATCCGGCCGGAGGTAGCTATTCTCCGAGGTTTCCCTCCAAATACGATGGGCGTTGCGGACGAGAAGATTGAGCTTGTTGTCCGGTTCATCATCAATCGCCGGCATCACGAGGCGAAGATCGATCGCCGCATGGCGGCCGTCGGTGATGACGGAAAGCAGAATGTCGTCGCCCGGCTGCGCCGGCCCCTCGCGCTCTTCGATCGCCTTTATGCGGCTCTCCAGAATCTGCTGGTAAATCTTGAAGGCGGGCGTCGGGGCGGCGGTCAGAATCTGCCTCTTCCCGGTAGCGATCTCCGGCACCTTCACATAGGCTCTGAGATCTTCCGGCATCACCACATCGGCGAAGGCGCGGAACATGGCGATCAGCTCGGGCACGTTCACGAACGACGCGAACCGGCTGACGGGCTTGTATTTGCCGGACGGCTGAAGCTCCAGTTCGGTGCGCTCGTCACCGAAATTGCTCGCCCAGGCGTCGAACTCGTGCAGGCCGCGCTCGTGCAACGCCTCGTAGCCGAGCAGGCGCTGGATCGAGAACATTTCTCCGAGCGTGTTGGTGATCGGCGTTCCCGAGGCAAGCACGAGCGCCCGGCCCGGATTCTTCGTCTCGATGTAACGGGATTTCACATAGAGATCCCAGGCCTTTTGCGACCCGTTCGGATCGATGCCCTTGAGCGTCGACATATTGGTGGCGAAGCTAAGTTTTCTGAACTCCTGCGCCTCGTCGACGATGATCTGGTCGACGCCGATTTCGGAGATGGTCAGAAGATCGTCCTTGCGGGTGGAGAGAGATTCCAGCCGCTCAGCCAAGCCCTCCTTCAGCCGCTCGAGCCGCTTGCGCGAGACCCGGTCCTCGTCATCAACCTTGGTCAGCAGGTCCTCGTAGAGCTGCAGCTCGTCGTGCATCATCTGTTGTTCGAAGGCGGATGGCACACCGATGAACCTGAACGCGGAATGCGTGATGATGATCGCATCCCAGACAGCCGACGCAGCCCGCGACAGGAAACGCTGACGCTTGTCTTTGGTGAAGTTGGTCTCATCGGCGACGAGAATGTTCGCTGCGGGATAGAGCGCCAGAAACTCGCGCGCCGCCTGTGCGAGGCAGTGGCCGGGAACGACCAGCATCGCTTTTGCGATCAGACCCAACCTCCGCTGCTCCATGATGGCGGCCGCCATCGTCATGGTCTTGCCGGCGCCGACGGCATGGGCAAGATAGGTGGAGCCGGAAGAGATGATCCTCCAGATGCCACGCTTCTGGTGCCCATAAAGAGTAAAGGCGCCAGAGGCGCCCGGAAGATGGAGATGGGAACCGTCGAATTTGCGCGGTGCGATATTATTGAAGCGGTCATTATAGACCCGCGCCAGCCGGTCGGTGCGATCCGGATCGGACCATACCCAGGTCTGGAACGCCTCCTTCATCCGCTGGAGCTTGTCGCGTGCGGCTTCCGTATCGACGACATTCAGCACCCGCCGCTCGCCGTCGGCGTCTTTGAACGTGTCGAATATCTGCGGAACGCGGCTATTCAGCGCATCGGCGAGCAGCTCACCCGCATGGCGGCGGCTGGTGCCCCATTCCGATGTGCCGGCCGCGGTGTAACCAAGCTGCCGCGCCTCGCCCGTCCATGAACCAAGCTCTGGCATATGATGGATGCGGATTTCCGCACCCATCATTTCCTTGACGAAGGCCGTGACGTCTGACGCCGGGATCCAGGGCGCACCCAGACGTGCGGTGATGTCGGAGGGACGCAGATCGGCTGGCTGGACCTCCTGCAAGGCAAGCACATTCCGCCGGAACTCCGGATCGAGCCCGGCCGCCGCTTCCGCCGCAGCAAGCTTGGTGCGCACAGGGCCGGAAAGATAGGCGTCGGAGGTCTGCCAGGATCCATCGGCCGGATCGCGGAAGATGGCATCGCCCAACTCGGCAATCACCGCTTGCGTGTCACGATGCAGCAGTTCAGCGATATGGTCGATGTCGACGCGGCCGCGTTCGTTGAGCACGACGGCGAGCGCATCCGCAGCGCTGGTGATCACCGGCGGCGCCGGGGGCGAGATGACCCGTTCGGAAAAGATCGGACCGGCCTTGGCGGTGTCGGCCTCGAGATCGTAGTTCTCGATCGACGCGACCAGCCAGCAATCGGGATCGTCGCGAAAGGGTTGAAGGTTCGGTTGCCGATGAACCTCCCGCACCTCGCCGGTTTCGTCATTCTCGGTGATGGACACTGTTGTGTGGTTGATCGGCCCGAAATCGCGAACGAATGACGACCAGGCAATGCGGAGCCTTACCTGCAGATCTTTCCACGGGCGATCCTGCTCCTGAGCCTTCAAGACCTCCCGCACCGCGTCGCGAACCGGGATCAGTTTCCGGATGATCCGAACCTGCTTTTCGGAGAAGCCTTCGCCGCTGCGACCCTTGCGGATCTTGATCGGAAGCGGCGCGCCATCGACCCTCTGCATGAGGCCGTGCCTGACATCAATGAAGAAACTGCCCTCACGGACCTTTTCGGATCGGGGGCGGAGATCGACGATGTCGCCGAGCTCGTCTTCCAGATCGATGTCGATTTCGGTCGGCTCGCCGTCGTAAAGGTCTTCCGGAAGGAGAGAGATGGCGGCCTTCAGTGCCGTTTCGAGATCGGCCCCGGCGCGGGGACGGCATGTGTAGGTCTCGCCGAACGGGCCAGATGTTAGCGCGTGGTCGCCCAGTACGAAGTCCGGATGGCGCGCGAACCAGCGATTCACGCGGATCGCACCTTCGTCCTCTATCGCCGGACGGACTTCCTCCAGATCGAGCCACGACGGATCGCCCTCCGACTCCGCAACCTTGGGCTTGCGGAAGAACAGGATGTCGACCACGACGTCCGTGCCGGCATCGTGGCGGAAGCTGCCCTCCGGCAACCGGATCGCCGCGATCAGATCGGCGGATTTGGCGATATGCTCGCGGGCGGTCGCGTCCGCCTTGTCCATCGTGCCCGAAGAGGTGACGAAGGCGGCGAAAGCGCCGGGTTTCAAAAGATCGATCGACCGGGCAATGAAATAATCATGCAGACGCAGGCCGAGCGAGCGGTATTGCCGGTCCGAACGCACCGTGCGATCGGAGAAGGGTGGATTGCCGATGGCGAGATCGTAGATCGGCGAGAGATCGGTGCGCGCGAAATCCCCTTCGATAATCCGGGCTTTCGGCTGCAGGAGCTTCACGATCCGCGCTGTCACCGGATCGAGCTCAACGCCGGTCACATAGCTCTTGTCGCGATACGCCCTCGGCATCAGCGCCGGAAACAGGCCCGTACCGATGCCCGGCTCCAGTACGCGGCCGCCGCGCCAGCCCATGCGCTGCAAACCCGCCCAGATTGCCCGGATGATGAACTCCGGCGTGAAATGCGCATACTGCGTGCAACGCGACAGGCTGGAATAGTCGCTCTCCGAGACGGCACTTTCGAGCGAACTGGCGAGATCGTCCCAGCCATCCCGGAAACTCACCTCGCCCGGGCGGCGAAACATCCCGTTCGCCAGCTCGGAGGCGCCGAAGCCGGTGAAACGGATCAGCCGCTTCTGATGCTCGCGCGTGACGGGGCCATTGTTCCGCTCGATTTCGTTCGCGGCCAAAATGGCCGCCACGCTCAATCTCGCACGTTCCTTCCACGACGCAGCAAGGTCGCGATCCTCGCCATCATCAAGGAAGAAGTTCGCGCGGTCGCCCTGCCGGCGCGGTGCTGACCGCCGGGGCGCCGCGATCGGCACGGCTGGAGCGGGAGCGGGCGGCGTCGGATCGGGATCGTCGTCATTGGCCGCCTCGGGCGCGAAGCCGCCGAAGGCCGTGACGCCAAGTCCAAGCCCTGACGACAGGGCTGTATTCCCGAACATGTCGAGGGTGCCAGACGGATCAAGCGAAAAAGGATCGTTGGACATGAAAATGCTCTCCTTGGAAAAGGGCGAGCGCCATCGTTCCGCTGGAAGTAACCTGCGGGCGGGACGGTCGCGAAGTTGTTGGAAGGGTGCGGCAAGCGCCGCGTCAGCGGCGGATCAGGCTGATGGATATGGACGTGTCGTCCATCACGATCTGCAGATGCGTCGCGTCGGGCTGAGCTGCGACGAGCTTTTCGAGTTCGACGGCGTCGATGAATTCGACCCCGTCATCGCCACCGAAATATCGTCGCTTGAAATGCCAGTAATCCGGATGGGTCTTCGGATCGCACTCCTCGGCATAGATGACGAGCGGACGCTGTCCCTCGGCGAGTTTTCCGTTCGAGAGAACGTATACGCCCTCGTCACCGACCAGCCAAAGGCCGGCTCTGGCCTCGGCTTCGGGGGATATTCCCTGATACGGAAGGCGAAATCCGCCGTTTGCGGCCGCGTCGGCCCGACCGCGGGCGAGCACAGCGCCGATGTCGATGAGGGAGAAGGTGAACATGCCGCTCTCCCTCACGCTGCGATCGCGTCGGGCAGGTAACGCAGATGGACCGGCAGCTTCGCCGCGATCTCCGCGTCGGTCAGATCTTCCAGCAGCTTGAGCGTGGTGCCGCCTGGTCTGGCGAAGAACATCACCGTGCGCTTGCCACGATCATCCTCTGGCCAACGCTCGCCGGCGTAGCCGCGATAGTCGTCAGCCGTGCTGCTCCAGATGTGCTCCAGACGCTCCTCGCGCGTCATCGCCCGGACAGGACGGGATTCACGCTTGATGATCGCCGTGCGCATGCGCTGGGGCGAGCGCTTGTCGGCGAGGTCGCAATAACCGTGGAAGTGCCGGATACGCCCGTCGATCGACAGCGTGAAAAAGATGCTGGTGATCGAACCGGTCAGGAATTCGCGCATGGCGAACATCGCAGCCTCCATCCAAAGCGGCGGCAGGATCTCGAACATGTAATCGTGGGATGCCTCACCGATCTCGAACCATTCGCCGCGATAGAGCGCGCTGTCGTCGCCCTCCCACCGGTTCGGGCGCTGCGCGTGACGGTCGAACATGCGGAACATCTGATGCCGGTCTGCGACACCCTGGAATACCTTGCGGATAGGAGAGAGGTTCATGATGGGCTCCTTCTGGCCTTCGTCGGGAGGGACGCGCGGCTCATCCCTCGTGGACAGCCATCTTCTATTCAGCCCTTCCTGACCCCTCCCCCGCGGCCGCCTCTCCGACGGCCGCGTCAAGGGCCGGCAAAGCCGGGCGAAGCTTCACCCTTGACGCGGCCGGCGGGCATGCGGCAGGCCTCTTTTCCCCTCCTTCTCCCGTTCCTTCTTTTCTTTTTCTCGCGCGCGCAGCGCATCATTCCAATCCTCGGCCGGCGGCGTCAGGCGAAACCAGTTGCAGCCGGCATCTTCGGCGATGTCGCGCAGTCGGCCGGCAAAGGTCTCGCCCTGGCTGTTGGCATCCGTGGCGGCGACAAGCTCAGCACCGGGACGTGCGGCGAGCACGCGAACTGCGGTTTCTGTCGTCGGCGACCATCCGCCGCCCGTGCTGAGATAGAGACTGCCCTCGCGCAACCCTTCGAACGCAGCCAGGCTCATCGCGTCGATCGCCGCCTCCGTAACGCACAGACGTGAGGCCGCGAGAGTGCCTAACCGGAAGAGCACTTTCGACCCACCTGTCGAGAAGCCACGCCAATCGGGACCGCGTTCCTCCCAGCCGGTGACGCCGCCATCGGCATCGACATGGGCCGCCCACATACTGCCGTGCGGGCCTTCACGCAGGACGTTGTGACGGATGGCATCGCGGATGATGGCCTCGGGCAGGTGTCGCCCGTCGCGCAGATAACGCCACGTCATCGATCCGCGCCACGGTTTGCGCCGTTTTTCCCATCGTTCCGGAATGGAACTGGGCGGTGTGGAATGGCAGGTGGGACGGGTCCAGACCGGTTCTTTCGGCACGGAGCCGACCAATGAAGCGATGCGGTCCAGAGCTTCGACGAAGAATACGCCGTCGAGATGTTGGACAAGACCGAACACATCGCCCTTAGCGTCGGACAGGGGGTCGAACCATCCTCTCCCCTCATGGATGACGATGACGATCTCCGCACTGCGTCGATACTTGACTGCCTTGCGGGTGCTCTCCCTTACGTCGGCCGCAAAGCCGGCCTGCTCAAGCACGACGCCGCAGAGGACACGGTCCCGCAGGTCTTCCAGTTCGTTTTTTTCCATCCTTCTGCCGGCGCTATCGCGTCCGCCCTTCTCGTCCGTTTCTTTTTTCCCGCAGTTTGCGGGGCAGTTTCCGGCGGTCCGCGAAGAGCAAAGGAGGCAAGGGCGCGGCCGACAAGGTGCAGATCTGCACCTTGTCGAAGTGGCCGTGCCAGCCGCGGCGAAGCTTCCCTTGCCGCCTGCCGCTCGCAAGCGGCACCCGAAGTGGGAAGATGCCGGCTCAATGAGCCGGCCCGTATTCGAAGGGATCGAATTCGGCGATGGTCTCGACCTCGCCGTCATCGAGTTCGTCGCTCGGCAGAATGCCGAACTCGTTTCCTGCCCTGAAGAGCGTGACCGGGACCATAAGGGTGCGGGCAAGTGCGAAAGCGTGGCGTTGAGCGAGTGCAAGATCCTGTGCCATGTGAGAAACCTCCGTCCGGAGCGGGCCAATCCCGCTCGATGGCTCCTCGAAGGGACCAGGGACGGTCGCGATCACCGCGAAGGCGACGCCGAGCGGCGGCAGCTTGCTAGCCGACCCTCAACGGGTTGATCGACGGAGATCCGGACTTGGGTCCAGGACGCCATCCATAAAGAGCGGGAATGGTTTGCTTCGGCGGGCCAGGTGATATTCCGGCACAGGTCTTCCACTGGCGCCACAGCTGCAGCCGCGACCTGCGATCTTTCCGCCACGCACCGGGCAGGTGTTCAACGGCGACCGGCGGTTTCCTGATCGGCAATTGCCTTGACGACCTCAAAGTCCATCGCGGCACGCGGTTCTATGCGGGCGACTTCGCTGGCGACCTTGGCCCAATGCCAGTATTCGGCGGTATTACCTTGCGCCCGGCTGCGAGCAGCTCTTCGCTGTGCCTCGTAGTAAGCATTGACAGGGTCCGATGCAGCCAGCCGCCTAGCATCTCCCTGCCAACGGCGGCGGATAGTTCGCCAGTGTTCGATCCATTGCCGCAGGAATGCGATCATGGCCGGGCCCGCCGCGTCGCGAGAAGTTCTGAGCGGGGTATCCAGATCGCCGAAATGTCGTCACCGAATGGCACTGCGGTTCCCTCGAAGACGCATATCCCAACCCAGGCGCAGATGACCGCGTCGAGCATGTCCTCGAACGCCTTCAACTGCCATGATGGGGCCTCGAACGGGGGAAGCTGCAAAGCGTTAGAAGCGCCCGATATTTCCTGGTCCAGATGGACGACGATTGTCCGCCAGGTTTCAAAGAGTTTAGTGCGCCGGTTTGCAGGGTTTTCCGTTGGCCAGTAATTGCGGGTCTTACCCTGCTTGTAGGGCAGCCGCTTTTCGGTGCTCATTAGTTCGACCAGGGCTGGATGCGGGTAGACCTCCAGCAGGCCCGGCAAGCAAACCTCTTTCGTCAGCAGTCCATACCCGCAGCGCTCGAAACTGCCCCTCAGATCGTCGCTAACCTTGCCGGGCCTGACCGCACTCGGCGTGTGAGTGCTGCAATGACGGGCGCCATAGGCTGCCGAAACCAGATTGTCCGAAACTCGCCGCGCGGTGATCGGCTCGAGAGAAAGGGGCATATCCACGGCAACAAGGTCCACAGGAGCTCCAGCGAGTTTTCCGGCGGCACTAAGGAGAGCAACGGCCTCTGCGACCGAGCCGGATGGACGGGACGTGGAGATCAGACCCTCATCGGCGTGGTTCAGAAAGTGGCGATAGGACGATCCCGCGAAGATCAGGCGCCAGTTGCCGTCCGTGGAGGAAACCAGCGCGACACCCCTCGGCTGTGCCGCGGTCCAGGCCGCATCAATACCCAGAATAGCCATCATCGCCTCTTCCGGCCATTCAGGGCGCCCGAAAACGATCGAGCGCCGTCAGATATTTGACCGGTGGATCGGCATCCCAGCGATAGATCTCCGTCCGCAGGAAATCCAGCTCCTTGTCGAACTTCTCCTCCGGCAGTTCAACCCACCAGGATTTCGGGCGACCGTCGGAGCCGTCCGACCAGCGATAACCGCGCGCCTTGAGATTGTCCTTCATGTCGAATGGGGAATTCTCAGCGTAGATGCGAACCCGTGATCGCTGGCTGACCTGATAGAGCTCCGCAAATGGCGCTACGATCGAATCGGGCCATGTCTGCCCAAGCACTTCTAACAGCGCGAAACAATCGTCGACTGCTCGGTGCCCATCGTGAAAATATCCCGACTGGCCGATCAAATAGCCCAGCTTGCTTCCCTCGAAGCCGCGCGCCGACCAGTCGATCTCTGAGACCGAGCAGGCCCACGCCTTATCGACGAAGATCGGCGAGAAGGCTTCGCAAAAGGGCCGGTCGAAACCGGCATTGTGGGCAATGAGCAGGTCGGCCGGCTCGATGAGGGATTTAAGGCGCGCAACGTCGATCACCTGACCGGCGACCATGTCATCGGTGATAGCGGTCAGGCGTGTGATTTCGGCGGGGATCGGAATCGTCGGCTGTTGAAGCCCACCATAGACGCCCGTGATGTCGCCAATCACACCCGCTTCGTTGAAGGTGAAGGCGATCACACCGATTTCGATGATTTCATCGGAGCGGTGGTTGAGGCCGGTGGTTTCGGTGTCGAGGATCACTCCGCGGCGCCGGAATTCCGGCCGTGGGTGTTCGACGAGCGGCCTCGGTAGAAGCTTTCGCAGGATACGGTAATTGCCGGTCGCTTCGAGATGACGAACCATCGCCTCGTCATCCAATCCGATGCCGTCCTGACCACCTTTTGCGACAACCTGCGGCCTGGCAACTCGCTCGGTAGCCGGCATAACAGGAGCTGCAAAGAAGTCGAGTTGCCGGGTCATTCAATTCCGATCCAATTGCGGCTTACGGAGCGCACAATACGCATCGACGCCAGTGCAAGCAACGAGGTGCCAAGTGTGTCTCCCTTCGCAGGTAGCGTGCGGCTATGCCTCTGGAGCGTCGGATTGAGGGCCGATCAAATCTATCTCAGCTATTTTCTGGAACTCCCCGAGATATTCCTGGCGGTGATGCGCAAGCCAGCGGGTAATACGACTGTTCGCAAGCAGCTTGGCGACATATCCGCGCGCCACGGTGAGGTGCAGATTGTCGATGCCATAGGTTTCCTCGACGCTTTTCACTTGCGTCTGAAGCGCGGCCAGTTCCCGTTCCATACGGGCAATCTGCTGGCCTGATGGCGTGCCTGCAGCCGCGCCCGTCACCTTTTTGGCCGTTACCAGTTGGCTGTCAGGCGTGGCAGCGCGGATCGCTCGGGCGAACATGACGGTAAAATTGTGCTGACCTATCATCAGATCTGCCGCCTCGATCTGGCGAACGGCGGACATTTGCCGCAAAACATCGAACACCTTCATTGAGCAGGGCGTATCCTTCAGCATCTCAGCCGCTTCGGGACTGATGCCTTCCAGCAGTCGAAAGCGGCGAATGACGGACTCCACCTGAAGGCCCAACGCGTCGGCTATGTCAGCAGAGGAAACGCCGCGCTCGATGGCGCGCGCTATCATCCTATGCTCCTGGATCGGCGCCAGCCGGTTGACCCGCTTGTTATAGGTATAGGTGTCGTCGTCGGTGGCGATCAAGCACTCGACCTCAGCAATTCCGAGTTCCTTAAGTGCTTCCAGCCGCAGATGTCCATCGAGCAGGAACCAGGTCCTAGCATTCTGGGTGTTGGCGATGACGACCGGCGCCTCTACCAAGCCGATCGCCTTGATCGAGCTTAGAACCTGCGCGAACTTTCTGCTTTCGCGAGCGCCGTCCGGGAGCGACTTAAGGGATACGATCGCGGAAATCGGAAGCGTTCTTATGTCTCGGTCGAAGGCGAGTCGGATCCGCCCATCCCCATCGTTGTTGTCCGGCCCATCATTCATTGCGGCCTCCGGAAATCCGTGCGGTCAGCGCCCTTGGCATGGTCGCCAGTCCCTCGGCCCGCAGCAAATTGACGAATCCTTCGTCAGCGAGCAGATCTTTCAATGCCTCAACGATGAACAGAAGCCGTGTCTGTGTGAAATCCGACTTCTTGACCAGCAGCCGCTGCTTTTCTGCCTCACGCTGATAGACCTGCATCAAGTCATGTGCCGTCATCCGGCGTCCGCCGCCCTTCCGTCCAAGACGCCCTGCCGGCAAACCCTTGCCCTGCGCGCGCATGCGTATGTCGAGCATTCGCCTGACAGCGGCGAGTTTCTTCCCCCGCAGCTGACCGGCCTCGTAGGCGTCGAGGAGCAGGTTCTGTGCCTCCTCCGTTTCCGCCCGAGAGATCTCCATAGCAAGCGTGATCGGGATGAGGCCTGTCTCCACAGCGGCAACGAGCCGTTCCTCTCCTTTTTCGAGAAGGGACGCGATCATGTTAACCCAGGACGAACCAACGCCAATCTTCTCGGCAATGGCCGCGTCGGTGTATCCACGCGCTCTCAAGGCCCCGATCTCGCGCATCAAGTCGATCGGCCGCGGCGTACGTCGCGCGATATTTTCAACGAGGCTCATCACAAGGCATTTGTCCTCGGCGGCCTCGATTACAACCGCTGGAATTTCGTTCTGACCGAGCATCTGGAATGCTTCCAAACGCCCCTCGCCGCACACCAGATCATATCGCGGACCACCGGGTCCATCGTGTCGGCTCACGGTGATTGGACGTTTGAGGCCTATGGCTTCGATATTGTTCACGATGTCGCGGTGCTGACGCTTGTTACGGGCTCGTGGGTTGAGGACCGTGATTCGAGAAATCGGAATCATCTCGATCCGGTTCGGACGAAGGGCAGACATCATGCGGCCTCCGGCAAGGGAACGGGCGTTGCGATTTGATAGAGAAGCTCAAGGTCGTCGAAACGATAAGCATCGAGATGAAGAGCGTTGTCCTCCGACAGCCGCAACTTCTCGGACAAAACGTCGATCCGCGGGAACAGATAATAGTCGAAGGGCGCCCGGTTGGCCGCATCCATGCGCACCACAACCGTGATGTCGGGACCGAGAGACGTATCAAAGCGGAGTTTCCAGCGCAAAAGCCCAGTCGGCGTCTGAAGGCAACGAGCAATGACCACCGACAGCGTGAATTGCTGATTGACGATCACCCGATCGGTTTGCAGATCCTGCAAGGCATCGCTGCCGGTGGCCCGCAATCTTTCCAGCACTTCCCCGACCACACCGGGATGGAGTTTGCGGAGTTCCCGGTTGGTTTCGACATAGCGGTAATCCCGATCGGGGGTGAAGCCGACGAGACGATAGGCTCGAAGCAGGCTCCCGAAGCGCGCGCTATAGGCGCTGCTGGACGGCATGCCGTCACATTCATCAATGACAATGCCGGAGAGCAACCCCTTTTGCCGGAAGAGGTCTCGCAAAGACTGCAACATCTCTTCATCGCTCAGGCGGAACGAGCGCGCATTGATGATTGTTCTTGCAGCCTCGAAAAGCTCGCGCGCGACGACAGGCTCGAATGCTCCCTCCGCCCTGATCCACATCTCGGGATCGTTCCGGACACGCTTCTTCTTCAGCTTGAACGAGCGGCGGTTCCAGACATTGTCGCCGGCATATTTCTCGTTAATCAGGACCTGGTGGACAGTTCCTCTCGTCCATGAACGGCCAAGGTCCGTCAGGATCCCTCGGGCATTGAGATCGACTGCAATCTGGCTCTCAGTTTTTCCATGGTGGACAAAGGCCCGGTAGACCTCGCAGACCAGGTTTACCTCCTCAACCGGCCCAGGTGTCAGAATGACGCGATCAGTCTGAATGCTCTTGTGCTCGCCACGCTGCAGGACCCCTTTGACAGCACCGTGTTCATCAATGAGGGTACGCCGCAGACCGAAGCCAGCAGGCCCGCCTTGGCGAAAACCCTTTTCGATCAACCGTCCCTGTCCAGCGAATACCTTCGTCGATAGTTCGCGGCTGTATTCGCCGGCCATCGCTCGTTTCACACCCTTGACGATCGTCGACACCGGGCTGCCGTCGTTTTCGAACTGCTCGGCGCAGTATTGGACCGCTATGCCGGCGCGCCGGCAGATATATTCGTAATAGGCGCTTTCGTCGGCATCCTGAAACCGTCCCCATCGGCTGACGTCGTACACAAGAACCACGGTGAAGTCCGTGGTGCCGGCCTGCACGTCCTCGATCAGTTGGCGGAGCGCGTCACGCCCCTCTATCTTGAGGCCACTCTTTCCTGCATCGGCGTAGGTTCTGACGATCTCGATTCCACGAGCTTCCGCATACTGGCGGATCGCGTCGGCTTGGTTTTCTGTCGAATATTTCTGATGATCGGTCGACATGCGGACGTATTCGGCAGCGCGAACAGCACGCGCCGGCTGCGCTGACGATAGTTCTCTGTCGTAGGTCTCCCGGTTCGCCACGCTTCGCCCTTTCTTCGTTCCTGCCGGATCGGTCCGGGCAATTGACCGCCACAGCGCACGACAACATCCCTGCCGCCTCCCGCGATATTGCAAGTCTAGCTGACGAAGGAGCGGAAGATGTTGCCGAAAACGGGCAGGAAGCTGCCGGTGTGGAAGGGCGTTCTGGGCGGGCGCGATATGTTGGCCCAGACCATTGCCGATCTGCTGCGCAAGGAGCATGGCGACACCCATCGAGCGATCAAACAACTGATGAACCAGACGAATGCGAGCGAGCGTACCGTGAAGCACTGGCTGTCGGCACAACATGCGCCCGACACATTGTTTTTCCTACGACTTATGGTCTCCTCCCCCGTCATCTGCGCCTTTGTTCTGGGCCTGATCGAGGGCCCGGCTTCCAATCCGTTTTCATCGGCAAACGATCGCCCTGTCCGTGCCGTTGCGAGGGAAGCCTATGCTGCCGGGGAAGCGGCCTTCAGCGCGCTAACAAAGGATGTACGGGAAAGTGACCCTGAAAATGGCCCTGATCATGACCCTAAACTTGACCCTGAACCCGTGGCCCTCAATGAACGTCAGCACTGGTTTCTTGAGCGTATCGTTGACGGCGACCGCTACGGCGCCAAGGAGATAATGGCTATCTGGGAGGTCAGCCTGAAAACCGCGCGACGGGATATACGTGGCCTCCAGCTCGCCGGATTACTGGCATATGTCGGCTCACGTAGGAAAGGCAGATATCGCTCCGTCCGATGAGGCTTTCGCGCCGATGCTACGAGATTTGGTCTGATAGGATTCGAACCGAAAGTGACCTCACTTGAAGAGCTGCTCGCCTTCGTCACCATGATGGCAATGATGTCGCGTACTCTGATCTCACGGCGCAGGTCGAGAAAGCAGCTCTGAGATTGTAGCCGCACAGACGACGGTTGGATCAAAGCCCCAGAAGCTGATACAAGCCGCATTAGATAAGTCGACGAATATCGCACATTATTTGCTAATATTCTCAGAGAACGAGAGGAAGAAGAATATCTTGAGTCTGGAAGGCCAACTGTCCGATCAAAAGTCCCTCCGGGCCGTGACCGGTAACACCGCCAACTGGGCCGAGTTGGCGAAAGATTGCATTGCATTTGCCAACGCCGTGGGTGGAACTCTGAAGATCGGAATTGAAGATGGCCACGAACTGCCCCCTGTAGAACAACGAGTCCCATCTGAGCTGCCGGATTTGCTGCGCAGAAAGCTTGCTGAAAGAACCGTCAATGTGACCGGCTTGCCAAACGTCGTGACGGCTGCAAACGGCGGCCAGTACGTTGAGCTTACAGTCCCTCGGTCTCTTGCCGTCGCTTCCACGACCGACGGTCGCTACTATCTTCGTGTAGCCGACCAAAGCAAACCAGTGACGGGCGACGACGTAATGCGGCTGGCGTCTGAACGCGCTGCACTACCATGGGAAACGCAGATCTCGCTGCAGATCCAACGGTCCGAGGTGGACGCAGCAAAGGTCAATGAGATCGTAGAGGGACTACACGCGTCAGATCGCGTAAAGTCTTCGGTGAAGGAAAAGACACAGAACGAACTGCTGGACCATTACTTTTTGACCCAAGGCGATTACCTCACCAATCTCGGCGTCCTTTGTGTAGGTAAGCAGTTTCGGAGAGCACAGCTGATAACAGCGCCAGTGCTCCAGTTCATCAAGCTTGATGATCACGGGCAAAAGGTGAACAAAATTGTCTGGGATGACCATGCCCTAAATCCCATGGAACTAATAGAAGCCGTTTGGCGGGAAGTTCCCGATTTCAAAGAGTCCTACGAATTACCCGATGGTCTCTTTCGACAGAATGTTCCTGCGTTCGACGAGATTGTGGTTCGCGAGCTGCTAGTAAATGCGCTTGTCCATCGGCCCTATACGCAGCGAGGGGACATCTTCCTCAATCTGCATCCAGATCGTTTGGAAGTCGTCAATCCGGGGCTGTTGCCTCTAGGGGTGACGCCGCAGAACGTGCTTCACACGACAGTACGGCGAAACGAACACTTGGCTCGCCTTTTCCATGACCTCAAGCTTATGGAAAGAGAGGGAAGCGGGTTCGACAAAGTCTATGAGGTGCTGCTTTCGCAGGGCCGGCCGGCCCCGGAATTGGTCGAGCAACATGACCGGGTGCAAGTCACCGTTCGCCGCCGTATTTTGAAGCCAGAAATCATCGATTTCATTGCCAAGGCTGACGACACATTTCAGCTCACTCAGCGTGAACGTATTGCACTCGGCCTTCTCGCCCAACACGATGCGTTGACGGCGCGCGAGCTTGCAGCGCAAATCGAACTTCCCTCGATCGATGCACTTCAACCTTGGATCAAGCGGCTCCTGGAATGGCAACTCGTGAAGAGCGCCGGCCGAACTCAGGCGACGCGTTATTTTGTCGATCCGGAAATGCTCCGGCGCCACGACTTCGTCGGAGGAACAACACTAAAACGCATTGAGCCCCACCGGCTTTTTGCGCTCATTATCGAAGATGTGGGTCGCTATCCACGATCAAAGATCGGCGATATCCACAAACGGGTTGGCTCCGAGATCCCAAGGTCACGAGTCCGCCGAAGCGTTGAACAACTAGTGAAGGAAGGCCAATTGATATCCAGCGGGATTCGCAGCGGTACACGTTACAGCCTTCCATGAGTTTGGCTCAAAAGAGAGTCTATTGGCGTCACCCGAGCCAAAACTTTGAGCCAAACGGCGGGAAGTATTCCGGTAAGGCCTTGAAACTTAACGTTTGTTTATTTGGCTCATATTTCTTGGCCGAACCAAATTTTGAGCCAAACGCCTCGATGAAAATTGAACCTCGGATCCTATGATTGAGGCTGACCATCAATGTTAGCCAGCCAGAACCGCGGTCAATAATCAGCGACCGCTGCCTCTCCCTCCGCCCGGATGAATGCCAGAGCGACAGTATTCGATGTGTCAGAAAAGCGCTTCAAATAAACGCCATAGCTAACAGGTCCCCGTTGGAACCTGTCCTTCCCGAATTCAACTAGAAATTTGCGCAGCATCCTCATCGCTTCGGGATCGACGCGATCCGTGTCTTTGTTTTTGATCAGCTTCAGCACATCACCTGACCGTGCAAACACGGAAAGCTCGCCAGCTGAGAACACCGGGTGTTCCTGTTCGGCGGATCGGGCAATCAAGATCGTGCGAACGCACCATGCAATCCGCCGATTGAGCAACGAAGTCAGGTTGCTGCCATGACCGTAGTCGATGATGAACCAGCCCAGATCAGAGGCATTCTGAATTTCCTGCTCATAGGAGGCCCGCAGTAAGAAACGCGCTTGAAGGAGCGCCAGCTGATCGAGAGGATCGTAGATTGCCTTTGCTTCACGAACGATGTGGCAAACAAACAGATCCCCATTTTCAGCGCGTTTAAGAAGCTCGTCAGCCGGATAGATTGAGGTTGAGAGATGGCCTTTTTGGATGTGCCGGGGGTGATCGTCCTGCGAAATCAAAAGCAGATCCGTATCAGAATAGACGTCCTCGTCCCCGCGCGCGTGGCTTCCAAACAGAAGCATTGCAGTGATAGTCATCGTATTGAATTACCTTGCAGCCGTCAGGACTCGAACTTCGCTTCCTTCATTTTTCGGAGCGCATCCACCGATAGCTTTCTCACGACCTCGCGCGCCTGAACCACCTCATCAAGGTTCTTCAATACGAGCTGCTGCTTCTCAGGCTTCACAGCATCCGAAGGCACATCGAGGCTGTGCTCGTTAATAAGATAAAACGCGGCGCTCAATCGACAGGACACCCGGAGTTCGTTGGCGGTCATGTCATATTCCGCAGCAACTGCCCCTTGCTTCGCTTCTTCCAACAGTGGGTTTGGGACGAGCACCAGCTCAATCGTATGGTGCCATTCCAGGTCCATGGTTGAATTCACGTCGCATTTTTCGAGGAGGGTAGCGCTCGTAATGCGGTTCAGATTGTAATCTCTAAAATCATTGTGCTCCTTCGACCAGGAACGAATGTACCAGCGGCCGCCGGCGAACAAGAACGAATGCGGAGCGATCACCCGGAGGCCTGGGATGGATCCGGTGAGCGACGCATAGCCAACTTCCAATTCAGCGTTTTGTTTGATCGCGTCGAGGATATGTAGCAGATGGCTTGGGCTTGTTGCGCGCCGCTTCAGGGATCCCACTACTTCAACAGGCGGCTTTTCGGAGAACCAGGTATCCCCCTTGCTCATCCAGCCTCTCTGCACGGCCATAAGCTGCAGAAGGTAGCGGTCAGAATATGGTCCCACAAATTCGGGGGAATAGTCAGCGGTACGGACATAGCTCTTTTGGCTGCGGTCGTACGTCAGGTTCTCCTCGGCCCGGCTCTGATACAAGGCAATGTCGGATGAGGCCTGTTGTTCCGAGATCCCGAAGAAATCCACAATATCTTTTCGATTGAACGACCCCTGCCAGAACAATCGAAAATCGATAAATTCCAAACGTTTAGAGACGCCCCACCTTAGATTACGATCGTCGGTTTCCGTCATGGACACCTCTTCTTTATCGATTCATCCAAAAAAGATGCATCGCATTACTTGATTGGTCTTGTGCTCGTGCTTACCTTTTATGGAGGCATGGGGAGGTGCCGTCAACGTACTGGGAATGGCATTGCGTCGAATTGTCGGGTGCAGAGCTCGCTTTCTACGCGTGAATTGAGAACGAGTAGAGAACGAGGTTTCGAGCAATGGCAGCCAAAACAACGCATTTTAAGGTCAGCAATGGGGATATGACACTCATCGAAACCGGTGACGGGCATACAATCATCGTTGACATCAATATCCGCGCAGCGGCCGATGATCCATCGGATGACACCCCAGATGTCGCAAAACAACTGCGAGAGCGCCTGTCGAGAGATAACGAGGGCCGCCTCTACGTCAACGCATTCCTGCTGACCCATCCTGATGCAGATCACTGTCGTGGCCTTGAAAAGCATTTCCATCTCGGTCCGCTTGGTGACTGGAAGAAGGCAGACGACAAGATTGTGATCCGTGAGATGTGGTCGTCTCCGATCGTGTTTCGTCGAGCCTCCCGCAACCATACTCTGTGCACGGACGCCAAGGCCTGGGCCGCTGAGGCGCGTCGCCGCGTCCGGCACTTCCGTGCAAACGGTTACGCCTACGATGGCGACCGCATCAAAATTCTCGGCGAGGACGAAAGCGGAAAAACGGACGACTTGACGGAGATCCTGATTGCCGGTGGAGATGTCTTTCAGACCATTTGCGGTGTAACCGACAACACCTTCTCCGGCCACCTGCTCGCTCCGCTTCTGGCCGAGGACGAAGATGAGGCCGAGTTTCTCAGCAAGAACAATTCGAGCGTCATCATCAACATCTCGCTCGGCAAGTCAGACCTCCAGAACCCGAGCTACTATCTGCTTGGTGGCGACGCCGAGGTCGGCATCTGGGAGAAGCTTTGGGGAAAATATGGCGACGATCCATCTCAGTTCCAGTACGATATCCTGGCCGCCCCGCACCATTGCTCCTGGCACAGCCTGTCATGGGACAGTTGGTCCGATTTCGGTGAAGATGCTGAAGTGTCGCAAGATGCGAGGTCTGCGCTCGGCCAGCCAATGTCCGGCGCAACGATCCTCGCAAGCAGCAAGGAGATTAAGGACGACGACGCCGACCCGCCGTGCATCCGTGCGAAGCGCGAATACAAGTCGATCCTAGAGCCGGTGAAGGGTACGTTCACGTGCCTTGGAGAGCTGAGCGGAGACGCCCCGCTCGAATTCGAAATCACGTCGTCCGGCGGCCCCAAACAAAAGGAACGCTCGGCAAAGGCGAAGGTTGCGGCGCCGGCTATACTCGGACTTGCCGGCGCTGCAGCCGGAAGCCAAAGCGCACTCGGTTCGCAACCATTCAAGCATGGTGGCGACGATTGACGCGGCCCTCTCCTGCAGTATTGCGTGCGGTTCGCCAAATCCGGGCGCACCCTCGCGTCTTAAGGCTGGAAAGTACCTTGGATGCCGATCTGTCGATCGTCGCCCATGTTGATACCGGTCTGGGCAACCGATGGAAAGCTGGCGGAGCCAGTCCGAACGGCGTCCTTGCGGTCGAACCGATCACCATCCGATTTTCAGAACACTACCCAGGGGATTGCCCGGACGTATGCCTTCGGTCCGACTTTGACCGCTCCCACCCGCACCTTTTGCCCGGCAATCCAAGTGAACCGCCGCGCCCTTGCTATATTGATGGCGATCCCCGCGACTTTTTGCGACTGAGGGGGCCCTATGGCCTGGTAACCCAGGTGGCTGATTGGCTAGAAAAGGCAGCAGCAGCCGAGCTGATCAATCCAACCCAGGGGTGGGAGCCAGTCCGCCGGGACCGCCTCCATGACTACGTTGAAGCCGATGCGAACGTTATTCGGGCGCTGGTCAATCCGGATGGTGGAGGCGCTTTCTTTCGTGCGCCGTTCACGATGATCGGCGACGAGAAGATGCGATCCTATTGCTGTCATCTGATGGAGCGGCTTCAGCTACGGCAGGATATAGCAAAAACACTCTATACCCAGTACGGCCAGATCGGGATTGGGGTTGTGGTCTGGCCTGGCCGGTCACCGGCGGGTGGCGAGTTGGTCGCTGGAACGTACGCGCCCGAAACGGTCACCAATGTCATGGGGCTCTACGAGCGCGCGCAGTCGCTCGATTTGCTAGAGCCGCTCAAATCGCACCTCGGCCTTCTACAAGCGCGCCTCAAAGGGGTGCCGGCCAGCGTGCCGATCGTGATTGCGATCGCGCTTATGGTTCGAAGGCCACTGGAGGTCATGGGCCAAGGCTCCCGAATTGAAATCCTACCATATGTCGTCGAGGTCTCCAGTTCAGAGGACCTAGCGCCGACCAGCCTGCAGCAAGTTCGTTTGGCGGCGCACCGCGATACCATCGGCGCGAAGCTGCTGTCGACCATGGCTGGTGGAGCTGTTGTGACGGAGCCGCCCAGATGGACGCTGATAGGTGCCGGCAGCGTCGGATCTAAACTTGCCGTCCATTTGGCTCGTGAAGGCAGGGGGCCAGACATCGTCATCGATAGCGGCACGATGCGGCCGCATAACTATGGCAGACATGGCCTAATGCCCCGGTCGCGATTTGATGCACTTAACGATATCAAGGCAGAAGCCTTGAGCCATTCCGTGAGGTTGTTGGGGCAGTCGTCTACCGGCTACTTCACAGATGCCGCTTGGCTCGCAACGGCCGGTACTGACGACGAACGACGCAAAGCCTGGCCGCGCGGGTGCCGCCTACTCGTGGATGCCACGGGCTCTCCGTCGGTGACGGACGCACTTTGCTTGCGCGATGTTACCAGGTCTCGACCACGTGTCGTCGAGACTAGTCTCTTCGCGAAAGGTCGCATTGCCTACCTCGCAATTGAGGGATTCGGACTTAACCCGAATGTCCAAGACCTTGCCGCGGAGAGCTACCGCATTTTCGCCAAAGACAAAGCCCTACAGAAGCTCGTCTTCAACCGAGGAGGCGAGCTGGTCCCGATCGGTCAAGGCTGCTCGACACTGACAGCACGGATGTCGGACGCTGCTCTTTCTGCATCCATTCCCGCGATGTCGATGAAGCTGTCGAAACTCCTGCAAGACGATGGCATGGGCGAGCACGGAGAAATTCTGCTCGGCCTCGTCGATGAAGATTTGCTGGGCCAGTCCTGGCAGCATCACACAGTCGAAACGTTTGTTGAGCTGACTGGTGACGATGGCACGACGCCCTCGGTCAGAATTTCCCGCCGCGTTGCCGACCAAATCGATGAAACGATAGGATCTTACACCGGAGTTGAGACCGGAGGTGTCCTGATCGGGCGCTTCAACGAAACGACGAACAGCTTCCATGTGGTCGACATTGTTCCCCCACCGAAGGACAGCAAATTCTCCGCCAGTCTGTTTTCGCTCGGAACCGACGGTCTCACCGATCGCCTCAACGAATACGTCGCTGATAGCCACGGCACGCTCTACCCGATCGGCACGTGGCATAACCATCTGTCCGATAGTCCAGCCTCTAGAACTGACTTGGCTACGGGCGTGCAACTTGCATTTGGTCAGACATTTCCAGCCGTAATCCTCATCAAAACGCCGGCGGCATTTCACGGATTGGTGGTCGAAGCCACGGACATAGTGGACCCCCAGGAACCTGTGGTCACGGTTTCACGCATACAACAATGCCAATGACAGGAAATACGATGGTAGGTATCTCCAAGCACTTCGACGCCTACACTCTCCGGGCGAGAGTTGTTCCAGCACTTATGGCGGGACTTCCTACCCTCGCCTTCTTGTTTCTCATTATCCCTTGGGATCATTTCAGCGTGTCGCAGGCCATATCCGCGACGATGGCCATAATCCTGCTGGTCGCCTTCGCTGATCTCGCCAGAAACCTCGGAAGAAAGGCTGAAAGAAAACTCGGCACACGGGCGACGCCAGAGTTCTGGTTCCGAGATGACGGCAGCATCGATTCGATCTCTAAGGATCGATATCGGAGTTTCGTCGCATCAAAGCTTCATATTCAGGCGCCGAACGCGGAAGATGAAATCTCGGACGCAGCATGTGCAAAACAATTCTATTTGAGCGCGGGGAATTGGCTGCGAGATCAAACCCGCGACCATAAGAAGTTCCGCATTCTGGCGGATGAGCTATTTACGTATGGCTTTCGTCGCAATCTCTTTGGTCTGAAGCCGGTCGCACTATCTCTGAATGCGATCGTTCTTGGGCTTTGCCTCATCGCGATGACTTTTTCGCTACCCGTGGAGCTTCCCGCGCTCCAATCGTCTGGCAGGCTCGTCACCGCCATCATAGCCGTGATTCTTCATTCCGCTTTCATGATCTTTGCGGTGAACAAAGAAGGTGTCCGCGAGGCTTCCCGCGCATATGGAATTCAGTTGATCCTGAGTTGCGAAACGCTCATGGCCTCCACCGGCACCCCCCGGGGGCAGGCAAAGTCGGGCCGTAGTAAACAACAACCTTAAGGCGCTTTCAGTGTGCGGCGAGAAACAACCCGAGTGGTGCTGCCTCAATCGCGCGCGTGCTCTCGCAGGCAATGTCGATACGAGATTGAAACCCAGAGCGATACGAACGAGGGCGGTTTGATGGACATCCGCATTTTTAACGTGGAGCATGGCGGCTGCGCGCTGGTCTCGACCGACAACGGCGAGCACCTGATGATCGACGCAGGGCATAACAGCACCACCGGCTGGCGCCCCTCGGTGTATCTGCCACAATTCGGGATCACATCGCTTGAGCGCCTGATCATCACCAATATGGACGAGGACCATGCCAGCGACCTCTACAATCTGCGGAAGACAGTGGCCATCAACGCCTTGTATCGCAACCCGACCGTCGGCGCGGACGAGATCCGCTACCTGAAGGGGCAGAATGGCATTGGCTCCGGAATTGAGAGCCTGGCGCGGATGATGACGGCCTACACTGGCTCCGTTCCGGCGCAACCGAACTTGGGCGGCCTCTCAATCCAGATGTTTTGGAACACCTACCCCTACGATTTCGAGGATGAGAACAATCTCAGCATGGTGTGCATTCTGCGTTGCCATGGCCTCGTGGTTTGCTTCCCGGGGGACATGGAGGTACAGGGCTGGAACCGCTTGCTCGACCGGCCTGACTTTCGCGCATCTATGGCGGAGGTTCACGTCCTCGTCGCCTCACACCATGGTCGACGCAACGGTTGCTGCGAGGCACTCTATGTCAATGGGTGGCGACCTCAGATCACAATCATATCGGATTCCGGCATCGAGTATGCGACCCAAGAAACAGTGGCGTGGTATCGCGCGCGTACGCAAGGCGTGTATCTCAACGGCGATTTCAGGCGGGTCTTGACCACACGCCGTGACGGTCGCATCCTCCTTCGCGCGACGCCGACCGGATCGTCAGTTCACGTGGGCATCTAGCCTTCAGAAGGCCATCGGATATGGCAGTAGCGTGATGGCGGGGCACGACCCCTCGCCCGACAGCGATCGGATGAGAAAATCAAATCGCTTCGGGAAGCCTATAGTCGCTTGCAACCTCGAGTGCGGCCAATGTCGCGTTCCGGCGAGCGAGCGTCTCGCGGTAGTCCTGCGCTTCGACGTCGCGGAAAAATGGTGCGCCAGGAGCAAGTCTTGTGACCGCAGCTTCAACCTCCTCAATGCGAGCCCGGAAGAACTCCTTCCGGAAATTCTGCGCATTAATTCGAACAGCTTCGAACTCTCTATGGAGAGCTCGTTCGAGCGCCGGTGCGTCATCGCTGTAAATGATGGCGTGCGTGTCGAAAGTGAACGGAACGCTCGCGTCGCCGAGCTCGCGGACGCGGTCTGCCGGATCTAGCCTCCGCGTTAGACCGATCTTGACGACGTCGTCGCCGAACGACCCGATATTCGAAATGATGTACACGTAGCCGGATTTAGTCTTCTCGGCCATGGCTTGCGCACGTTCGAACTTCGCATGTGCTTCCTCGAGATCACGCTCCAGCATCGCAATTTGCGCATTGAAGGCCTCGAGCTTCGGCCCGACTGCACGTTCGGCTTCCGCCTTCGCCTTGTCGAGGAGGCGCTTATAACGGGCCTCCTCTTCCTCGGCGCGCTCCATGTCACGAACGAGCTTTAGCTCCTCTTTTTGCGCCCTGGCAAGTTCCGCTCGCTCTTCCTTCTCAGCCTTGAGCTTTTCGCGATATTCATGCGTGAGGAAGAGTTCCTCCAAGCGAAGCTTCAAATAGCCTTCCGTGATGAATACTTGGTTGGATTCATTCAGTTTGTTGATTTGGGCGAAGGCAGTTCCGATTCTTTTTTCCATCGCGTTAACGTTGTTCCAGCGCGTGTTGGCGATTGCCGCGTCACATTCGTTGTTAAAAGCGCGCAACGTCAGCCTGATGTTTCGGTTGGTCATCGTCTGACCTTTGGCGGTGCTACCATCCACCGTCCAAGTTGTCGGGCAGATCACTGCGGCTTTGTCGGTGACCATATTCTTCTGCGCCGCCCGCACGCGTTCAATATTTCGTTTGTACTCCTCGCTGTCCGTATAATCGAAATGAGGTTCGTAGACGCCCATCTCCGCGAAGGCGAGCTTCTCATCAAAAATTGCAACTTCTTTAATGAGGCGATCGTATATGGCCTTTTTTTCTGCGTACGACGAACGCAGCGCCGAAAGGTCGGTATTGAGCGTATTGATCGAGCCTTGAACGGCTTCCGCCTCTTTATCCAAATCCATGATTGGCTTGTAGCGTTGCTCGACCTTGCGAATGAATTCCACGAGCGCGTTCTTTTCAGTTTCGATCTCGGCGCCTCGAGTTTGCGCCACGCCGAGCGCGCCGTGGCTTTCTGTGAGCGCACTATGCGCCTCCGCGAGGGATTTTTCGGCGCGCTTTCTCAAACCATCCGCCCGGATAAATTTGTAAATGAAAAACGCCATAATGAACGGGCACAGGATCAACACGATCCCAACTCCTGCACCGATAGCCTGCTCGTTTGTCATGAATTTCTCCCACCTCTAGTAGCAGAAGATTGCTTTGCCCTGCACGTTAGAGTCAAGGAATCCGAAGACAATCAACCACTGAGAATTAACCATCGGCGATCATTTGATGTGAGCCACTACGTTACGTCGTCATGCGCATCATCGCTCGCTTCCGCGAATAGCGCCGCAGCCATTTCATTCCTGCTGAGCAACCCCGCATCCTCGAGCGCCTCGATATCCGGCAGATCGCGGAGCGTCTCCATGCCGAAGGCGGAGAGAAAGTGCTTGGTCGTCACATAGGTATACGGCGCTCCGGGCGTCGGGCTGCGCGGCCCTGAGGCAATAAATCCAGCGCCCCGGAGCGCCCCGATGGTGTCGCGGCTGACCTCCTTGCCGAAGACCTTCGACAGCTCGCTTCTTGTCACCGGCTGGAAATGTCCCACCGCCATCAGCACCATCGCCTCGAACTCCGACAGCGCTGCGGCCGCCGCGCGGGTCGGCGCGGTCGAGGCGCGGATGGTCTCGCCAAAACGGACCCGAGTGCGGTGCTGCCAGCCGCCGGCGACGGAAACCAATTCATAGGGCCGATCGCGCAATTCCTCCTGCAGATCGTCGATCAAGAGATCGATGCTGCACCCCTCGCCGACCACCCGCGCCAACGTCTCGCGACTGACTGGCTCGGCCGAGGCGAAAATCACCGCCTCGATCCGCAGCATCCATTCGCGCCAGCGCAGCTCCGGCGGCAGTTCTTCCAACTCCTTGTCATAAAGGATTTCATCCTCCAACCTCGATTTGCTTCCACGATGTGCCTTGGTTGCGCTCGGTCCGGCCATCGTTACAGCCCATAGATCCGGAAGGATGTGCGGCCGGAGAGCTCCCGCACGGCGCCAAACCCTTCGAGCCGTTCAAACAGCCGGGTCGCGGCCCAGCGGGACAGCTTACTGCCGGGCGCCGACGCCGGCACGGCGTCATCCTCGAGCAGTTCTTGAATGACGGCGCCGGCCCCTTTCGTCCGCACCTTCGGCGCAGCGGTCAGCAGCGTATCGGCGCGCCGCGCGATCTCGCTGGCGACGCGCAACGCCGTGTTTGTCCCGTTGACCAGGGCGAGGCAGACGGCGCGCGGGAAACCGGCCTCGCCCGGCCGCACGCGTCCCCTGCCCCCGATGGTCCGAAACGCCGGACCGTAGCGTTCCGCCATCAGCAGCGGCACGGGGCGATCCCATTTCAGCATGGCGGCGATCAGCCTGTCGGCAAGCGCCCAGGCCAGCGGCTCGGCGTCGGGGCGATCGGCACCAAGCGCCGTCACCAGATCGGCTGCGGCAAAAGGCACGACACGGCCGGACTGCAGCGCTGCGTCGGCGTGATCGACGGCGGCCGCCAGCCGATCGTCCCATGCCAGTCCCATGAGTTCAGCCAATTCGGCCACGCTCTTCGAGGTAAAGCCGGGTTTTCGGCTCGCGATCCTTTTGTAGGCCAAAAACACTCTGCCGGCCGGTCCAGGATCGTCGCCTGGCGCCGTCAGCAGCACCGCGTCGCGCAGCGCCTTCTCGTCCTCGTTCCGCCCCATCAAGCGCACGCCCCCCGCGGCGCATTTGAGGGCCTGGCGGGAGCGCCAGCAGCCAGCCCAAAGAGGCTCGGCGCGCACCAGATCGTCCAGGGATTTCAAAGCGATGCCGGCGGCGAAGGCGGCGTCCGGTTCCGTCAGCTCGCGGCCGCGCGGCAAAGCCCAAGCCGGCAGAGGAGCGGTCGGCGAGAGGGTGTTGGCGGCGGTGAAAGCGAGCGAATCCATGGCCGCGAGCCTACCTGATGCGTGCAGTTTATACCAGTCTATTCGACCATAACCGCACGCCTTGTCTTCATCTTATAATGATTGATAAGATTGCATTATCGTTTGTTTTGCACATTATAGATAAATGGCCCGAATCGACGATGAAAACAGTGAAAATCACGCTCAGGAGAGCTCAGCGCCGTCTGACAGCACGGCGGTTTCCGTTGATGTTTCCGCGGCCGGGGTCCCGGCCGGCCGGCCCTCCCCTCTTGCCAAGGCCAACGCCGGCGTGCCGGCCCA
>JAIXSF010000074.1 GCA_027484835.1 Rhizobiaceae bacterium
GCGGTGTAAACGACATCCGGTCGACTTTTCTCGATTACTTCAAGACGAACGGTCACGAGGTCGTTTCCTCCAGCCCGCTTGTGCCGCGCAACGACCCGACGCTGATGTTCACCAATGCTGGCATGGTGCAGTTCAAGAACGTCTTTACCGGTCTCGAGCAGCGCCCCTATTCCACGGCTGCGACCGCCCAGAAGTGTGTTCGTGCCGGCGGCAAGCACAACGACCTCGACAATGTCGGCTATACCGCGCGTCACCACACGTTTTTCGAGATGCTCGGCAACTTCTCGTTTGGCGACTACTTCAAGGAACGCGCCATCGAGCTTGCCTGGAACCTGATCACCAAGGAATTCGGGCTCGATCGCAACCGCCTGCTGGTCACCGTGTACCACACCGATGACGAGGCGCATGGCCTCTGGAAAAAGATCGCCGGCCTGACCGACGACAAGATCATCCGCATTCCGACGAGCGATAACTTCTGGGCCATGGGAGACACCGGTCCCTGCGGTCCGTGCTCTGAAATCTTCTACGACCACGGCGACCATATCTGGGGTGGCCCGCCCGGCTCGGCGGATGAGGATGGCGACCGCTTCATCGAGATCTGGAACCTCGTCTTCATGCAGTACGAGCAGATCACCAAGGAAGAGCGGGTCAATCTGCCGCGTCCGTCGATCGATACCGGCATGGGCCTCGAGCGCGTCGCCGCCGTTCTGCAGGGCCGCCACGACAACTACGACATCGACCTGTTCCGTGCGCTGATCGATGCATCCGTCGATCTCACCGGCGTCAAGGCGGAGGGTGACCGCCGGGCGAGCCACCGCGTGATTGCCGACCACCTGCGCTCGTCCGCCTTCCTGATCGCCGATGGCGTTCTGCCGTCGAACGAAGGCCGCGGCTACGTGCTTCGTCGCATCATGCGGCGCGCCATGCGCCATGCGCAGCTCCTCGGGGCCAAGGATCCGATCATCTACAAGCTGCTGCCGGTTCTCGTGCAGCAGATGGGTCGCGCCTATCCGGAACTGGGACGCGCCGAGTCGCTGATCTCCGAGACCCTGAAGCTGGAAGAAACCCGTTTCCGCAAGACGCTGGAGCGCGGCCTGACACTGCTGTCCGACGCGACCGCCACGCTCGACAAGGGCGACAGCCTCGACGGCGAGACCGCGTTCAAGCTGTACGACACCTATGGCTTCCCGCTCGACCTGACGCAGGACGCTCTGCGCGGCCGCGGCATCGGTGTCGATCTCACCGGCTTCAACGACGCCATGCAGCGCCAGAAGGCCGAGGCCCGCGCCAACTGGGCCGGCTCCGGCGACAAGGCCCAGGAGACCGTCTGGTTCGAGCTCAAGGAAAAGTTCGGCGCGACCGAATTCCTCGGCTACAGCGCCGAGACGGCGGAAGGCCAGATCCTCGCTGTCGTCAAGGACGGCAAGGTGATCGACCAGGCCAGCGCCGGTGACGAGGTGCAGATCGTCGTCAACCAGACGCCGTTCTACGGCGAGTCCGGCGGTCAGATGGGCGACACCGGCGAGATCGTCGGTGAGGGCTTCTCGCTTTCCGTAAGCGACACGCAGAAGAAGGGCGAGGGCGTGTTCGTGCACGTCGCGACCGTGCAGAACGGCATCGTCAAGGCCGGCGGCGCCGTGCAGCTGAACGTCGATCATGCCCGTCGTTCGCGTCTGCGTTCGAACCATTCGGCAACCCATCTGCTGCATGAGGCGCTGCGTGAAGTGCTCGGCACCCACGTCGCCCAGAAGGGCTCGCTGGTCGCACCTGAGCGCCTGCGCTTCGACATCTCGCATCCGAAGCCGATCTCGGCAGAAGAGCTTAAGATCGTCGAGGAGATGGCCAACGAGATCATCATCCAGAACGCGCCGGTTACCACCCGCCTGATGGCAGTGGATGACGCGATTGCGGAAGGTGCGATGGCGCTGTTCGGTGAGAAGTATGGCGATGAAGTCCGCGTTGTCTCCATGGGCAAAGCTGTCCGTGGCGACAAGTCGGGCAAGCCTTATTCGATCGAGCTCTGCGGTGGCACGCATGTGTCGGCGACCGGTGACATCGGCCTCGTTCGGCTTGTCGGCGAAAGCGCCGTCGGTGCCGGCGTCCGCCGCCTCGAGGCGCTCACCGGCGAGGCGGCCCGCGCTTATCTCGCCGAGCAGGACGAACGTGTGAAGACGCTCGCCTCCACGCTCAAGGTGCAGCCGACGGATGTCGTTGCCCGCGTCGAGGCGCTGGTCGACGAGCGCCGTAAGCTCGAAAAGGAACTGGCGGATGCCAAGCGCAAGCTCGCCATGGGTGGTGGGGCGACCGGCGGTGCGGAAGCGCCCAAGCAGGTTAACGGCATCAACTTCATCGGCCGCGCGCTTTCTGGCATCGACGCCAAGGACCTGAAGGGCATGGCTGACGAGGCCAAGTCCGGTCTCACCACGGCCGTCGTCGTTCTGATCGCGGTTGCCGAAGACGGCAAGGCCAGTGCGGTCGTTTCGGTTACACCCGATCTCACCGATCGGCTGAGCGCTGTCGATCTCGTACGCGTCGCGTCTGTCGCCCTCGGCGGCAAGGGTGGCGGCGGACGTCCCGACATGGCACAGGCTGGCGGCCCTGATGGAGGCCAGGCGGACGCCGCAATCGCAGCCGTCGAGGCGGCACTCGCCTGACAGGAGAACAAGGGCCGGTGAAAACCGGCCCTTTTCCATTCAGGCTGCCAGAGCGACCGCCGTCTTCCTGATCGGGCCAATCCGATTTATTTCAGAACATTTGAATTTACCAATCGGTTTTCCGGTTTCTTCAGTCTTCGATGCCAAAAGGATGCATTCGAAAGGTATCCGTCTTGGCTACAGTTCTGCACATTCCGACGCTGACCTTGTGCCTTGCGGCGACGCTGGTCATCGTGTCGGTGTTTTTGACATTGCTCTGGGCTGCCGAGCGCAATGATCGCGCCCTTGCGCGCTGGTCGTTGGGTTTCTGGGTCGGCTGCTTCGGTCTATGTCTGGTCAGCCTCCGGGATGTTGCGCCGCCATGGCTGGCGCTTGCGCTTGGCAATGCTGCCAGCATCTGGAGCCTCGGCCTCATCTGGCTCGGCTGCCTTGCTTTCGAAAACGAAGGGCGGACGGCAGCCTACCCCATGGCCATTGCCGGCGGCGTCGTCTGGCTGATGCTTTTTGCAATCCCTTCCTTTGCCGATGATCTGCCCATGCGCCTGCTGGTCGCCTCGGGGCTCTATTCGACCTATTCCTTCCTGATCGTGTATGTGCTCTGGCGCGGCCATGGCCGCGAACC